>VGZO01000016.1 GCA_016872555.1 Planctomycetota bacterium | reverse complement strand
GGGGCGGCGGCGCTCCGGGCCAGGTCGCGGGCGCTGGCGTCGTGAAGCGGCCAGTGGGCGCCGCAGGCAAGCGCGGTCTCGTCGAGGCCGAGGGCCGCGAGCATCGCCGCCGCGGTGGCTGCGTGCAGCGGCGTGCCCGAGTGCGACGAGCAGGCCAGGGCGAGCGCCTCGGGGCCAAATCCGAAATGATCGGCCGCGCCAGTCTCGACCAGGGCGAGGGCCTGGATCGCCTTCACCGCCGACCGGGCGAATGTCGGCCGATCGGCCCGCCCGTGGGTGGCGACGACCCCGCCGTCGGCGGTGGCGATCGCGGCGTGGACGTGGTGGCGCGACTCGATGACACCCCCGCGGCGCACGGCGACTTCGAGCGGGGGAGCGGCAGAAGACACGATAGCGCCTTGAGATCGGAGAATTGATCCGGAATCCGCTTGTGGGAACCGGCCATTACTCGGCTTTGCAAAGGCCTCATCCGCGGACACGGATTTGCAAACGCCGACTGCAGACGCGGGATCAGTTGCCGAGGTCGAGCTACTCGTTTGGCAGGTTATCGGTGCCCGCCATGTCGAACCCTCCGAGCAAGCGGGCGGTTCGAAACACGTCGGCGACGGATCGCTTGGCCTGAGGGACTGGAACGAGCCGCGCGACTGCCTTGCCATCGCGGGTGATCACGACCTCGTCGCCTGCCTCGACGCTGCCGAGGAGGGCCGACCAACGGGCCTCTGCTTCGGCGATTGGTACCCGCTTCATTGACTTGCTCCGCGCGCCACGACACACCCATCGTCCTATCACTGGCCGTTGCCGAATGTCCAGTTGCCAATCTGTGCACAAGCCTCGGCTCGGGCTCGACAGAGGGGGACGCCCCTCGCGCCTTTGCCCTCGCATCAACCCGCAGCCAGTGGGTGACGGGCCGATGCGAGGGCGACGGCGGAGGGGCTTCGCGGCCCCCTGCGCAGGATGAGGCACTGGTGCCACGCGATTTGGGTGCCCACGTTGCGATCCCTTGCGGCCGATCTCTCGGCGGCTGCGCGACCTGCCCGCGCACCTCACCCCGGCTTCTTTGCCGGCAGGGCGCGCGTCGAGCCGGTCGTGATCCCGCCGTCGACCAGGAGCGTCTGGCCGGTGACGTAGGCGCTGGCGTCGGAGGCGAGGAAGACCACCGCCCCGTCGAGGTCCTCCGCCCTCCCCGGCCGCTTGAGCGGGATCCGGTCGGTGAGGTAGGCGACCCACTCCGGGTCGCGGTACATGACGTCGTTTTGCGCGGTGCGGAACCAGCCGGGGGCGAGGCAGTTGACCGTGATCCCGTGGGGACCGAGATCGTCGGCCAGGCTCATCGTCATCTGCTTCACACCACCGCGGCTCGCCGAATAGGGGGTCAGGCCGGCATAGCCGAAGACGCTGGTCACGCTGCCGATGTTGATGATCCGCCCGCGGGCCCGCGGGATCATGTGGCGGGCGATCGCCTGGGCCATGAAGAACGTGCCGCGGAGGTTGGTGTCGAGGATCGTGTTCCAGTCGTCCCAGGTGACGTCGACGGCGGGCTTGCGGATGTTGCAGCCGGCGTTGTTGAGGAGGATGTCGATCGGGCCGGCCGTGTCGATCGCCGCGGCGGCACAGTCGCGGATGCTCGCCTCGACGCGCAGATCGAGGGGCAGGGGGGTGACCCGGTGGCCGTGGGCCTCGAGGGCCTTCCGCGCTGCCGAGAGATCGTCGACCTTCCGCGCGGTGATCACGAGGTCGGCTCCCGCGCGGGCAAGCGCCCCTGCCATCTGCAGGCCAAGACCGCGGCTGGCGCCGGTCACCAGGGCGGTGCGGCCAGTGAGATCAAACAGCGCCGGACCGGTCGGGCTGGCCATCGAAAATCCCTCGAGACGGGTGCGAACGACACGAGCGCTCGGCGGCGCCGCTGTCAGGGCTGCAGGACCACTTTCACCAGGCCCGGTTCGCGGTCGTGGAGCCGCTGGAACCATGCCACCCCCTCGGCGAGCGGCGCGACGCGGCTGACGAACCCGGAGAGATCGACCTTACCTTCCGCCACCAGCCGGATCGCCTCGGGATAGCTCCCCGCCGACGAACAGGAGCCCTGGAGGCGCAGTTGGCGCGTGACGACCAGCTGCAGCGGCATCTCGATCGACGGGGAGACGTTGCCGACGAGGACCACCGTGCCACCGCGCGTGGCCGCCTCGATCGCCGTGCGCACCGGAGCGGTCGCGCCGACCGCTTCGAAGACGACGTCGGCGCCGTCGCTGTCGGGAGGCACCGCACCCCACCGCGCCGCCGCCGCGCCGGCACCGTCGCCGGCGGGGAGCGTGTCGGTCGCGCCGAGCTGGCGCGCCCGCGAGAGGCGGTCGGCCTCGAGGTCGATCGCGAGGATCCGCGGCACGCCGTAGGCACGCAGCGACGCGACGCACGCCAGGCCGATCGGCCCCGCGCCGACGACCACGGCCGAGCGCGTCGCCGGCCCGATCCGCGCGAGATGGACGGCGTGGAGGGCGATCGTGAGCGGCTCGAGGAGGGCGGCGGCGACGAAATCGATCGAGTCGGGAAGCGCGTAGACCACGCGCCTCGGCACCACGACATACTCGGCGAAGCAACCATGCCGGCGGTATGGGCCGCACGACACGCCGAGTACCTCTCGGTGCGTGCAGAGGTTTTCGGCACCGGAGAGGCAGTGGGAGCAGGTGCCGCAAAACACGGTCGAGTCGAGGGCCACGCGCGTCCCGACGGCGATGTCGCCGACGCCGGGGCCGACGCGCTCGACCGTGCCGGCCGCCTCGTGGCCCATGACCAGTGGCGGAATCCGCCGCCCGGTGGCGCCGGTGAAGCCGTGGACGTCGCTGCCGCAGATGCCACAGGCGGCGACCCGCACCAACACCTCCCCCGGACCGGGGGATGGGGTGTCGACGTCGGTGAAGGTGAGTTGGCTCGGAGCGGTGAGGAGGAGGGCTTTCACGAAGGGGAGCGTACTGTTTTCACAGGTTTTTCCGAGATCGCCGTGTGAACGGGGGGACAAGCCTCTGCTCGGGCTCGACAGAGGGGGGGCGCGGGCCCCTGGTATGAGTTTGAGATCGCCTGGCCGCACCGCTGGGCGCCTTGGTTTTGGAGCCACGCCATTGGCATGCTGCCGGCCAGGGGCAACCGGGCTCCGGCCTCGCCCCCGCGTGAGCCGCAGAGTATGAGCGTCTGTTGACAGTCTTTTCGCCGGGATCTAGATTCTTTCTTCCCCCGCGAGTGCGGGTATTGGCGGTTAGGCTCTGCCAGCAGCGGAGTCGCCGGCGATGCTCGCTTCACGATGCCTGCCGCCCGGCCCTGCCGTGGCTTGGCGGGTGCCGGTTCACCGAGGCGTTTCCTGATCGTGGCGACGGCGTGAGGCCGTCGATCGTTCCGGGGCGTTCGAGCGTGCCCGTCGGGCCTTCCGAAACGACCGGCCCGCCGTCTTTTCCAGCGGCTTCGGCCGTTTGGCTCGGCGGGAGCGACGGGGCGGGAGATATGGCCGCGCCCAGTTTTGCTCGGGCGATGCCGATAGAGCAATACAGATGGATCGGCCGGTCAGGGTGTGGCCGGAACGGGACCGGGTGGTTCTCCTTCGGGAGGTGAGTCCGTGGCGGGGCCGACGCAAGAAATCATTCGGATCCGGATGGAGGCGTACGACCACGCCGTGCTCGACCAGAGCGCGGCCGAGATCGTCGACACCGCCAAGCGGACCAATTCCGAGGTTCATGGCCCGATTCCGCTCCCCACCCGGGTCGAGCGCTACACGGTGCTGTCGAGCCCGCACATCGACAAGAAGGCTCGGCAGCAGTACGAAATTCGGACCCACAAGCGGGTGATCGACATCGTCCAGGCGACCGCCAAGACGATCGAGGCGCTCAACAAGCTCAGCCTGCCGGCCGGCGTGGATATCAAGATCAAGGCTTCGTCGCGGTGAGGTTCGATATCCGTTGCCCGGCCGGGCAACGGAGTGCAGGAGCCAGCGGACCGAATTGGATCGGGGACAAGTCAGAGGGAGCACGCGACACCGCATGCTTGGAAGGCGACGCAGGTAAGGCCCGGGACTCCGGGTGCTCCTGCGGCCGACGGCTTCGAGCGTGATCGGCTCTCGATCCGGCCGCCGCTGGTGCGGTGGCCGGAAGCGTGCGTTCGTCAGGTACACAGACCATGGCAGCCGAAAACGCGTCTGGAAACGAAGCCGCAGCGAAGGCAACCCGCCCCGGTCGCAAGGGGATTTTGGGTCGGAAGATCGGCTCCACGCAGATCTTCGATCCGGCGGGCATCGTCATCCCCGTGACCGTCATCGAGGCGGGCCCGTGCCGGGTGCTGCTGGTGCGTAGCCCCGAGCGCGATGGCTACGCCGCCGTGCAGATCGGGTTTCGCGACAAGCCGCGGCGGCTGGCGAGCCGGTCGGTCCGCGGGCAGGTCGCCAACCTCGACAGCAAGCGCGCGAAGAGTCAGGCCCAGGCCGGCGTCGAGCGGGCGCCGAAGGCCGACTGCGAGCCGCAGCGGTTCGTGCGCGAGTTGCGCGGCACCTATGCCGAGGCTGCCGTCGGGCAGGTGCTGTCGGTGGAGCTGTTCGAGGGGGTGCAGCACGTCGACGTGACCGGCACCACCAAGGGGCGCGGCACCGCCGGCGTCATGAAGCGCCACGGGTTCAAGGGGCAGCGGGCCACGCACGGCGTGAAGAAAGTCCACCGCCACCAGGGCGGCACGAGCATGAACACCTCGCCGGCCCGTGTCTTCAAGGGGAAGCGGATGGCGGGGCGCTACGGCAACGAGCGCTCGACGATGCGGAACCTCAAGCTCGTCGGTATCGACAAGGACAACAACCTCCTGCTGGTGCGCGGGGCCGTGCCGGGACCGAACGGCGGCTACGTCGTGGTCCGTGAGACCAACAAGCTGCGGCGCGTGCCCCCGGCGGGGGCGGCACCGGTGTCCAAGAAGAAGGCAGCCAAGTGAACCTTCCCGTCTACGACATCCAGGGCAACAAGGTCGGGTCATACGACATCGACCCCGCCGAGCTTTCGGCCGGCGTGAACAAGCAATTGCTCCACGACGCGGTGGTCATGTATCAGGCCAACCAGCGCCAGGGCACGATGCGCACCAAGTCGCGTGGCGAGGTCGCCGGCTCGACCAAGAAGCTGTACCGGCAGAAGGGCACGGGCAACGCCCGGGCCGGCGGTCGGCGCAGCGGCACGCGGCGGGGCGGCGGCCACATCTTCGCCAAGCGTCCGCGCGACTTCGGCTGGCGGATGCCGCGCAAGGCGCTGCAGGCCGCCACCCGGATGGCGCTGGCCTCGCGGCTGGCCGACGACGAGGTGTTGCTCGTCGACTCGCTGGCCGTGGCCGCCCCGAAGACGTCCGTCGTCGCCGGACTCCTCGGCAAGCTCGGGGTCGCCGACGTCACGGTGCTCGTGAGTCCGGAGAAGCCCGACGGCAACCTCTGGAAGAGCGCCCGCAACATCGCCGGCGTGTCGGTGTCCCCGGTCGCCGATCTCAATGCCCTGGCGATTCTCCAGCCGCGCCGGATCGTGATGAGCAAAGCGGCACTGGATTCATTTCGGACCGGTGCCGCGGCGGCCCGGAAGGCCAAGCCTGCCAAGGCTACGAAGGCCGGCTCCGCCGGTGCGAAGCGCGGCCGCGCGGTGGCCGGAGCCGCCCGGTCGTGAGCGCCCCGCTTTTCGAGGAGTGAATTTCGATGGCCGTTCCCGTACCTCCACCGCCGGCACTGACGCCGCGCCTCGGCGTGCATCAGGTGATTCTCCGTCCGCTGGTCACGGAGAAGGGGATGCACCGCGCCGAACGCCACAATGCCTACTCGTTCGAGGTCGTGACGGCGGCGACGAAGGCCGACGTGCGGCACGCGGTGGAGGAGCTGTTTTCAGTCAAGGTCGAGAAAGTCGCGATCCAGAATCGCCTCGGCAAGGCCCGGCGCAGCCGCACGCGGCAGACGAGCACGAAGCCTTGGAAGAAGGCGATCGTCACGCTCAAGCCCGATTTCAAGATCAACCTGTTTTAGTCCTGTCTGGTTGCAGTCCTTCCTGAAGGCCATTCCCCGGCCGGCGTGTGACGCCAGCCGGCATCCGACATCCGGAACACCACGCGATGGGCATCCGCACCTACAACCCGACCAGTCCCGGCCGCCGCGGCGCCAGCGTGTCGGACTTTGCCGAGCTGACCCCCGGAGCGTCGGCGCCCAAGGGGCTGACCGTCCGGAAGCAGAAGAAGGGCGGCCGCAACAACCAGGGGAAGATCACCGCCCGGCACCGCGGCGGCGGTCACATGCAGCACTACCGTCTCGTCGATTTTCGACGCGACAAGGACGGTATCCCCGGCCGGGTCCACTCGATCCAATACGACCCCAACCGCACCTGCCGGCTGGCGCTGGTCCACTACGCCGACGGTGAGAAGCGATTCATCCTCGCGCCGGAAGGGCTCCAGGTCGGTGCGACGGTGCAGAGCGGTGCCGCGGCGGCTCCCGAAGTCGGCAACTGCCTGCCGCTGGCGTCGATCCCGCTGGGCCTCCAGGTCCACAATGTCGAGCTCCAGGCAGGCCGCGGCGGGCGGCTGTGCCGCTCGGCCGGTTCGTCGGCTGTGCTCGTTGCCCGCGAGGCGCAGTGGGCGCAGCTCACGCTCCCCTCCGGCGAAATCCGCCGTGTCCCTGCGGCCTGCCGGGCGACGATCGGTGCGATCGGCAATTCCGAGCACATGAACGTCGTCCTCGGCAAGGCCGGGCGAAAGCGCTGGATGGGGATCAGGCCTCACGTCCGTGGCACGGCGATGAATCCGATCGACCATCCGCACGGCGGTGGTGAAGGGCGCACCAAGGGTGGCCGCCACCCGGTGAGCCCGACGGGAAAGAGCTCGAAGGGCGGTGGTACGCGGAAGCCGCGGAAGCCCTCCGGGGCGGCGATCATCCGCCGGCGGAAGAGCCGACGGTACGGGCAAATCAAGCTGCGGTGATCGGTTCGGCCCGGCACGATCGGGCCGGAGTGACAGCGGGAACGGCAAGGCTGGACGACAGACAGAACGGCAAACAGTACGGCAGGCAGTGGACACGAGCCGGCGACGAGCCGGTGAGAACGCGAACGACGAAACACGCCAGGTGCAGGTGACATCGCATGGGCCGCAGCGCAAAGAAGGGACCGTATGTCGATCCCCGGGTCTTCGAGAAGGTCGAAGCCCAACTCGGCAGCGGCAAGCGGGATCCGATCAAGACCTGGTCGAGAGCCTGCACGATCGTCCCCGAGTTCATCGGACTGACGTTCATGGTCCACAACGGCAAGCAGCACATGAAGGTGTTCGTGACCGAGGACATGGTCGGTCACAAGCTGGGCGAGTTCGCGCCGACGCGGACGTTCCGCGGCCACGGCGGCAAGGTGAAGGAGGCGGCTCCCGCGAAGTGAGCTCCGGCGTGACAGCGGCGGAACGATTTCGGGGATGACGAGCCCAACGAGCGAAACGGTGTTTCGATGCCCTACACGGCAACCCACAAATATGCCCGGATCAGTGCCCGCAAGGTGCGGGCGCTGGCTGATCTGGTGCGCGGCAAGTTCGCCGACGAGGCGCTCGACATCCTCCGCTTCCAGCCGCACCGCGGCGCCCGGATGCTGGAGAAGGTGATCAAGAGCGCCCTGGGCAACGCCGAGCACAAGCAGGCAACCGGGGTCGACGATCTGGTCGTCGTCGACGCGCGTGTCGACGGCGGTCCGATGTTCAAGCGGATCCGCCCTCGGGCCCGCGGCATGGCGTTTGGCATCAAGCGGCGGATGTCGCATATCCGGGTGGCACTCGACAGCCTCCCCGGTGGCGATGCGGGGGCCGGGGACTGAGCGAGCGTTCGATCGGCTCGCCCTCCGGCGACGCGGGGGTGCGGCAGCGGGCCGCGGCAGAGCGGCAGAGCGGCAGACGAACAACACTGACACGTCGGGAAACAGTTCATGGGACAGAAGGTCAATCCGGTCGGGTTCCGCACCGGGATCACCGAGCCGTGGAAGAGCCGTTGGTATGCGGCCAAGAAGGACTTCCGCGACCTGCTCCTCGAGGACTTCCGCACGCGGAAGTACATCAAGGAGAAGCACCGCGCGGCCGCGATCTCGAAAGTCGAGATCGAGCGGACACGCGACGAGGTCAAGGTGATCCTCCACTGCGCCCGGCCCGGCTTGCTCATCGGCCGCAAGGGCCAGGACGTCGATCGCCTCCAGGGAGAGCTCCAGGAGCTGCTCGGGCGGCGCGTGAACCTCAAGATCGAGGAGCTCGGCCGCCCGGAAATCCAGGCGCAGCTGATCGCCGAGGACATCGCCGACCAGCTCTCGAAACGGGCCGCTTTCCGGCGGACGATGAAGCGTGCCATGGACACGACGATGGATGCCGGCGCCAAGGGGGTGAAGATCCAGTTGGCCGGTCGGCTCGGTGGGGCGGAGATGTCGCGCTGCGAGAAGGCGATCGCCGGCGCGATGCCGCTGTCGACGCTGCGGGCGCGGATCGACTACGGCTTCTGCGAGGCGCCGACTGCGCAGGGCAACATCGGTGTGCAGGTGTGGGTGAACCAAGGCATGTACGAGGAGGCTGGCGATGGCGCTGATGCCCAAGAGGGTCAAGCACCGAAAAAGCCAAAGAGGACGTATAAGAGGTGACGCCACCCGGGGAAACCGCGTGGTGTTCGGCGATTTCGGACTCCAGGCGGCCCAACCCGGCTGGCTCGCCGCTGCGACCATCGAGGCGGGGCGGATCGCGGCGCAGCAGTATCTGCGCACCGAGGGCCGCTTGTACGTGCGCGTGTTCCCCCACAAATCGATCACGTCGATCCCGCTCGAAACCCGCATGGGCAAGGGCAAGGGGGAGCCGGAGTACTGGGCCGCGGTGATCAAGCCGGGAGCGATCCTTTACGAAATCGGCGGCGTCTCCGAGGACGCGGCGCGGGTTTGCCTGGCCAGATTGGCGCACAAGATGCCGCTCCGCGTCCGGTTCGTGAAGCGGCGCTCGATGTGATCGGACACGACGGTGTGGCGGTTGGCCACGAGGAGTCGACGGGTCGATGAACAAAGCAAGCGAAATCCGCGAGATGCCCGACGAGCAGATCCGGCTGACGTGGAAAGACGCCGCCGAGACGTTATTTCGGTTGCGCCTCCAGGCTCAGACCGAGAAGCTCAAGTCGCCCGCGCAGGTGAAGCAGCTGCGGCGCACCATCGCCCGTTGCCAGACGGTGCTGCGGCAGCGCGGCACACTCGAGCCCCCGGCAACTGAACAGGCGGCCGGGGCCGCGAAGGCCGTGGCCAAGCGCGGGCGGGTGAAGATGGGGCGCGGTCGGCCCGGCGCGGCGGCTGCGAAGGCCAAGAGTGTCGGTGGCGCCGCGGGGCGGCCCCGCGTGCAGCAGCGCACGCAGATGCAAAAGCGGGGCCCCGGGGGCTGAGACGCCGCGACCGGGTTCGCCCGGCCGCGATGCGGTGGAGCAATCGACCACGGAAGCAATTTACTTCGGAATGATGTGAGTCACGAGCCACGGTCGTCATCGGGGTGGCGATAGTCATCCCAGCGGGAACGAGGATCATGCCCAAGCGAGTCGTCATCGGAACGGTCACCAGCGCGTCGTCGCGGAAGACGAGGCGAGTGGAGATGCCGCGCGTCGTCCGGCACAACAAGTACGGTCGGATTCTCCACCGGAGGACCGTCTGCCACGCCCACGACGAAAACGACGAGTCGGCCCTCGGCGACACCGTCGAGATCATCGAGTGCCGGCCGCGCAGCCGGCTGAAGCGGTGGGAGCTGGTGAGGGTGGTCGCCAAGAGCACCGCTGTCGACGTCGCTTCGCTACGGAGCGGCGCGCGGGCGACGGAGCTGCGTGAGGCCGCCGCCCGCGCCGAAGAGGCGACCGCGACCGGCCGCGACACGACGACGGAAGGGACCCCATGATCCAGATGCAGACCCGGCTCGTGGTGGCCGACAACACCGGCGCCCGCGAGGTGATGTGCTTCAAGGTGCTCGGCGGCAGCAAGAAACGCACCGCCGGCCTGGGGGACATCATCGTCTGCAGCGTCAAGACCGTGATCCCCGGCAGCGACGTCAAGAAGAAGGCGGTCGTCAAGGCGGTGATCGTGCGCTGCAAGAAGCCGACGCGGCGCGAGGACGGCAGCTATGTCCGCTTCGACACCAACGCCTGCGTGATCATCGACAACGAAAAGAACCCGAAGGGCACCCGTATCTTCGGCGCCGTGGCCCGCGAACTGCGGGACCGCAACTTCATGAAGATCGTCAGCCTGGCCAGTGAGGTGGTGTGATGCTGATCCGTTCGGGAGACACCGTCGAGGTCCGGTCGGGCAACGGCCGTGGCACGCGCGCGAAGGTGCTGTCGGTCGATCCGACCGCCGGCAAGCTGGTGGTTGAAGGGGTCAACCGGGTCTACCGCCACATGCGGCGCAGCCAGAAGAACCCCCAGGGGGGGCGGTTGAGCCGGGAGATGCCCATCGACGCCTCCAACGTGCTGATCGTGTGCAGCGCCTGTGGCAAAGCCACGCGACTGGGGTGCCGTGTCGCCGGTGACGGGGCGAAGAGCCGCGTGTGCCGAAAGTGCGGTGCCGACCTTGGCAAGTTGCAGGGGCCCCGGAAGCGGACCGCGGCCGGGTGATCGACGGGAAAACGGAGCCCCGCCCGCGGCTGGGGCGGCGAGCAGGGCGATTGGGACGCAGGCTGACAGGGAACGGGAAGGGTTGTCGCGATGGCGAAGAAGACGAAGGCAGCAGGTGCGGGGGAGCGGGCCGCCGCCGGTGCGGCGGAAAGCGGGGCCCCGTCCGAGTCCGGCGGCGTGCCGCGGATGCTCGAGCATTACATCTCGACCGTCCGTCCGGCGCTCGGCAAGGCGCTCGACCGCGACAATCCCCATGCCATCCCGCGTCTCGAGAAGATCGTTGTCAACATGGGTGTCGGCGTCGCTGTCACCGAGAAGAAGTTCCTCGAGGAGGCGATCAACGCCCTCGGGCAGGTGACGGGCCAAAAGCCGGTGGCGACCCTGTCGAAGGCAGCGGTCTCCGGTTTCAAGCTCCGCGAGAACCTCCCGATCGGTTGCAAGGTGACGCTCCGTGGACGGCGGATGTACGAGTTTCTCGATCGCCTGGTGTCGCTCGCCCTGCCGCGGGTCCGTGACTTCCGTGGCCTGTCGAGCACCGCGTTCGACGGGCATGGCAATTACAGCCTCGGCCTCTCGGAGCAGATGGTCTTTCCCGAGATCAATCCCGACAAATACACGCGGCCGCAGGGCATGAACATCACGATCGTGACCAGCGCGCGGAACGACGACGAGGCGCGGCAGTTTCTCCGCGCGATGGGGATGCCGATGAAGAAGGACGACGGCGACGGCGCGACGCCGTCATGACCCCGGGGGCCCCCCGGTGCCCACGCCGTGGGCGGGGGCGTGTGGTGTAGTCAAGCGGCCGCGACGGCTGCCGGTGAAACGGGACTCAGCATGGCGAGCAAATCGAAGATCGCGATGGCCAAGCGGAAACCGAAGTTTTCCTCGCGCGTCGTCCGACGCTGCATGCTCTGCGGGCGGCCGCGCGCCGTGTACCGGAAATTCGGTACCTGCCGGATCTGCTTCCGCAAATTGGCGGATCAAGGGTGCATTCCCGGAGTGAGGAAGGCGAGTTGGTGACCTCGCGTCTCCCGTCCGCACCCGCCGACCCCGCGTCGGCCATGAACCATCGAGCCCAAGTGAGGATTCCCGCCCCATGATGACCGATCCGATCGCCGACATGCTGACCCGCATCCGCAACGCAGTCCGCGTGGAGCGCGCCACGGTCGAGATCCCCAGTTCGAAGGTGAAGCGCGGTCTGGCCGACGTCCTCAAGCGCGAGGGCTTCATCTGGGATTGGCGGGAAGTCGAGGCCGAGCCTGTCGCCACGCTGCAACTCGAACTGAAGTACGGCCCCAACGGGGAGCGTCTCATCCGCCACATCCGCCGCGTCAGTTCGCCGGGGCGCCGGGTCTACAGCCGGTCGGCCCGGCTCCGCCCCGTGCTCGGTGGCCTGGGTATCTCGATCCTCTCCACGTCCAGCGGCGTGGTCAGCGATCGTGAGGCCCGGCAGCGCAAGCTCGGCGGCGAAGTGCTCTGCGAACTGTGGTGATTCAGCCATCGTGAGGATCTGATTCCATGTCACGTATCGGGAAAGCGCCGGTACCGCTTGCCAAGGGGGTGAAAGCCTCCGTGGACGCCGGCGTCCTGCGCGTCGAGGGGCCGCTGGGCAAACTCGAGCACCGTGTCCACCCGGCCGTCGCCGTCAGCGTCGACGGCGGCAGCCTGCAGGTCACCCGGAGCAGCGACGACCGCCTCTCGCGGTCGCTCCACGGCCTCACCCGGGCCCTGGCCGCCAACATGGTCGAAGGGGTGACCAAGGGCTACGAAAAGAAACTCGAGATCGTCGGCGTCGGCTACATCGCTGCCGTGCAGAAGAACGTGCTGCAACTGCGCGTCGGGTTCGCGAACGAGCTCCAGGTGCCGATTCCGGCCGGACTGACCGTCACCTGCCCCGACCAGACCCACGTCGTCATCAAAGGTATCGACAAGCACCTCGTCGGCCAGTTCGCCGCCGAGGTGCGGGCGCGGCGGAAACCGGAGCCCTACAAGGGCAAAGGCATCCGGTACGAGAACGAGCAGATCCGGCGCAAGGCCGGCAAGGCGGTCACCAAATGACGATCGGCCGTCGGCCGCCGCCCGGAGGGGCCCCCTCCGCGAGGCGCGCGACCGAGGGTTGACCGGCGACCCGATCCACCCCACCACATCCATCCCCCTCACCCGGTACGCGTCGTTCCATGGACCATTCACGCTCGATCCTCCGGCAGCGGTTGCGGCGGCGTCACCGCGTGCGCCGCGCGATCCGTGGCACCGCGGAGCGCCCGCGCCTCGTGATCCACCGGACCCACAAGCACATTTACGCCCAGGTGATCGACGACGTCGCCGGCCGGACACTGGCTGCGGCGAGCACGGTCGACCGCCAACTCCGTGGTGGTTTCACGTTCGGCGGCAACAAGGCCGCTGCCGAGGCGATCGGCAAGGCGGTCGCGGAACGGGCCCGTGCAGCGGGAGTGACGAAGGTTTGTTTCGACCGTGGGCAGTTCCGCTACCACGGGCGGGTGGCGGCGTTGGCCGACGGTGCCCGGGCGGCAGGGCTGGAGTTTTGACGACGGTCCGGAGCGGTCCCGGTCGGGCGGGAGCGAGCGTAGGGTGAGGTTCCGCCTGACCGGGCTGCAGGCGGTGAAACGCTGGAACACGCGGGCGGCCGCACTGGGCACGAGCAACGAGGTGCAGGGTGTCGACGAGCAAGGAATCACGGGGCGGTGAGTTCACCGAGAAGGTGGTCAAGGTCCGGCGCTGCGCCACGGTGGTCAAGGGTGGCCGCCGGTTCAGCTTTGCCGGGCTGGTGGTCGTCGGCAATGGCCGGGGCAAGGTCGGCTGCGGCTATGCCAAGGCCAACGAAGTGCCGCCGGCAGTCGAGAAGGCGATCAAGGACGGGATGAAGAACCTCATCGAGGTGCCGATCGAGTCGGGAACGATTCCCCACCGTGTCGAGGGCGCGTGCGGGACGTCGAAGGTGATCCTCCTTCCGGCCAGCCCCGGGACCGGGATCATCGCCGGTGCGGCGGTTCGTGCGGTGTGTGAGTCGGCCGGGATCCGCGACGTGCTGTCGAAGGCTCATGGATCGACGAATCCCGTGAATCTCGTCAAGGCGGCGCTCGAGGCCCTCAAGATGGTGCGCACCCGGACCGAGGTCGAGCGGCTCCGCGGAGTCTCCCTGTCGGACTCGTGAGCGGGGGCGGGCGGTGCGGACGGAGCCCGGTGGACGTGCCATCGGGAACCGGGGCGGAGATGCGGGTCAGCGGGCGGAGAGCAATCGGATGAACATCAGCGACGTCAACCGTGGCGTGCATCGCAATCGGCGGCGGCTCCGTGTGGGGCGCGGTCCCGGGTCCGGCCGGGGCAAGACATCCGGGCGCGGCCACAAGGGGCAGGGGCAACTCGCCGGATGGAGCGCACCGGCGATCTTCGAGGGAGCGCGGATGCCGATCATCCGCCAGATTCCCAAACGCGGGTTCCACAACCGCCACGGGCGGATCGTCAAGGCGGTCAACGTCGCGGCCCTCGCGGCGGCGTTTCCGGCGGGCGGCGAGGTGACGCCCGAGACGCTGCGGTCGGCGGGCGTGGCCAAAGGAATCTGGGACGAGATCAAGGTCCTCGGCGACGGCGCGATCGATCGACCGCTCAAGGTGAGCGCCCACCACTTCAGTGCCGTGGCCCGCGAGAAAATCGTCGCTGCCGGTGGCTCGGTCACCGAACTGCCTGGTCCGACACCGGTGGTGAAGAACAAGGCGGGATCCAAAGGGGGGCGCGGCGCCAAAGGGGGGGCAGCGTCCCGGGGCTCGCGGAAACCGGCCACTTGAACGTAAGGTGGGCGGCCGCGGGCGGGGTCGGGAAGGCACCCTGATTCTGCCTGGCACCGGCCCGCCCCCGTCACCAGTCTCCTGACCGCCCGAGGCGCCCATGCTGGAAAAGATCCGTACGGTCTTCTCGATCCCGGAACTTCGCCAGAAGATCCTCCTGACGCTCGGCTTGTTGGCGATCTACCGCGTCGGCTGGTGGGTGCCTCTCCCGATCGTCAATCCCGAAGCGATGCGCAGATTCGCCGAGGAAACCGGCGGCCTCGGCGACGTGCTCAAGACGGTGGCCGTGTTTTCAGCCAGCCAGTTGACCCAGGCGACGATCTTCGGCCTCGGGATCATGCCCTACATCTCGGCGTCGATCATCTTCCAGTTGCTCGGAACGGTCTGGCCACCACTCGAGCGGCTGACCAAGGAAGGTGAGGCGGGGCGCAAGCGGATCAACGAGTACACGCGGTACGCGACGGTCGTGATCTGCATCGTCCAGAGTTGGGCCTACGTCGCCTTCCTTGCCAATACGCGGGTCGGTCAGGAGTCGCTGATCCAGCCGGGTTTCCTCGTCGACGGAAAGCTGCCGTTCATCTGGCAGTTCGTCGCGGTGATGACGATGACCGCAGGCACGATCTTCCTGATGTGGCTCGGCGAGCAGATCGACGAGTTCGGCATCGGCAACGGCATCAGCCTCCTGATCATGGCCGGCATCCTCGCGGGGATGCCCAGCGCCCTCCTCGAGCTCAGCGAGAACTCGACCTGGGAGCTGGGCGGTGGCGGCGGCAAGCTCGGTGTCGACAAGATCCTGCTCCTGATCGCGATGTTCGTCGCCGTCGTCGCGGGGGTGGTGTTCATGACCCAGGGGCAGCGGCGGATCCCCACCCAGTCGGCCAAGCATGTCCGCGGCCGCCGCGTATATGGCGGGACGAAGCAATACCTGCCGCTCAAGGTCAATCAGTCCGGCGTGATGCCGATCATCTTCGCCAGTTCGCTGCTGCTGTTTCCGCAGGTCCTGTTCCAGGCCCTGTACCGGGCCTATCCCGGCAATGCGCTCCTCACCGCGCTCCACAACTCGTTCACCCGCAGCGAGTCGCTGATCTACAATCTGCTGTTCATCGCGCTGATCTTCTTCTTCTGCTACTTCTGGACCGCGATTTCCTTCAATCCCAAGGAAGTGGCCGACAACCTCAAGAACCACGGGGCCTTCATCCCGGGGTACCGGCCGGGAAAGCGGACGGCCGATTATCTCGAGCGGGTCATGGAACGGATCACGTATGTCGGCGCCGCGTTCCTGTCGTTGGTCGCCATCATCCCCACGTTGGTCGGTGGCTTCCTCGGGATCCCGGCGCAGATCGCCGGCTTCTACGGGGGCACCGGTCTGCTGATCGCCGTCAGTGTCGCGTTCGATCTCGTGCAGAAGATCGACAGCCATCTCGTGATGCGCAACTACACGGGCTTGCTCGAGAAATCCTGACCCGGGGCGCCGAACCCGGCTCGCGGACGCGCCAATGCGGATCATCCTCATCGGACCTCCCGGTGCCGGAAAAGGCACGCAGTGTGCGAGGCTGACCGCCCAGCTCCGCGTGCCCCATCTGTCGACCGGGGAGATGCTCCGCCATGCCGTGCGGGCCGGGACGGTCGAGGGGGTCGAGGCGGCCCGCTACATGGAGCAGGGCCAACTCGTCCCCGACCCGATCATCCTCGGGATGGTGACGCGGCGGCTGGAATCGGCCGACTGCCGGACCGGATTCCTCCTCGACGGATTTCCGCGGACGCTCACCCAGGCAGCGACCCTCGACGAATTGCTCGAACGCCGGGCGATCGCCATCGACTGCGTGATCGAGCTGGCCGTGCCGCGCGACGAGCTCGTCCGGCGGATGCTCGCCCGCGGGCGTTCCGACGACGATCCGCAGGTCTTCTCGCGGAGGATCGTCAGTTTCGAACTGCAGACAGCTCCCCTTCTGGCCTACTATGGCCGGCAGGGGAAACTCGTCACCGTCGACGGTCTCGGCAGCGCGGAGGAGATCTTCGACCGGGTCACGGCCTCGATTTCCCCATTCCGTCAGTCCTCGACGCGGGGCTGAGTCGGCCGAAGCGCCATCCTGTCGGCAGGCTATACTCCCGCGACGATCGCCCGTCCCGTCTCCCCCGATCGGTACCCACCCGTGGTGAATCTTCGCTCCACCCGAGAGATCGCCGCGATGCGGCGAACGGGTTTGGTGGTTTGGGGCGCGCATCAACTGGCAGCCTCGATGGTCCGGCCGGGCGTGACCACCGGTGACATCGATCTCGCCGTCGAGGAGTTTTTCACCCGGCACGGTGCCCTCCCGCTGTTCAAGGGTGTCCCGGGCAAGGTGCCGTTTCCGGCGGTCTGTTGCATCTCCGTCAACGACGAGGTGGTGCACGGCATTCCGGGACCACGCGTCCTGGTGAACGGCGACATCGTCAGCATCGACACCGGCTGCAGCCTTGCCGGATGGTGTGGCGACTCGGCGATGACGCATCCCGTCGGAGCGGTCGAGCCGCGCACCAAGGGGCTCCTCGACTGCACCTCCGGTGTGCTCGCCCTGGCGATCCAGTTGATGGGGCGGCGGAGCCGCTGGAGCGACGTGGCGACGGAGATGGCGCGCTACGTCCGCGACCATGGGTTCAGCGTCGTCGAGAACTTCGTCGGGCACGGGATCGGGCGCAAGATGCACGAGGATCCCCAGGTCCCGAATTTTTGCACCCCGGCGTTTCGCCGGAACCACGACTTCGAGCTCGTTCCCGGGCTGGTCATCGCCGTCGAGCCGATGGTCAACATGGGCACGAAGAAGGTCCGCGTGATGTCTGACCACTGGACGCAGAGCACCGTCGATGGCATGCCCAGCGCCCACTTCGAGCACACGATCGCGATCAGTGAGCAGGGGCCGGTGGTGCTCACGGCGGCGCCGGCCCCTGGCGAGGTGATCGAACCGGTCGGGTGACCCGTCCTGGCCGTCGTGGCGTCGCGCTCCCGGAAACGGGCCGTGGTCGGGGTGCGACCGAACGTTGCGGCCGGCCGTGATCCCGATCGGGGACGCGACGATCCTCCCGATGGGGGGTTTTCGTCCGGTGGTTGACGTGATTCGTGGCCCGATGCCGTGCCACTTGTGAGGGCAGCCTTCCGCACCCTATACTCCGTGACCCGACTCGGTCCGCCTTTTCTCCATTCCCGGGCATGTGCCCCACATTGGGGGTCGGCGATCGGTCGGGTTCGGACGGGCGAATCGGAGCTGCGGCCAGATCGACCGGCCGCCCGCTCGACCTGGAAGGGTCGGCGGTGGTGGACGCACGGCACGCCGCCGCCGCGTCGATACCAACCCCGGCGCGCTACGGCGCTTCGATCGGTGACGTGCCGGTCGATCACGACGGTGATGCCGAAGGTGTCGGGGCCGACGATCGATCGACGTCGACCGAACCGGCCGACCATCGCCGGAAATGCCGTCCGACCACGAGAGCGAGGAATCGTGTCATGAAAGTGCGAGCCAGCGTTCGTCGCGTCTGTGAGAAATGCAAAGTCGTCCGCCGCCGAGGCGTGGTGTTCGTCGTCTGTGCCGACCCCCGTCACAAGCAGCGGCAGGGGTGACCGGCCGCGCCTGGCGCGATCGTCTCGGTCTGTGTCCGCTCCTCCCCGGTCGTTTTCCCCCCCGTTGCTGGACTCCGAACTCCCATGCCCAGATTGCTCGGCGTCGATATCCCGTCCGAGAAGCGGACGATCTACTCCCTCCAATACCTGTACGGCGTCGGTCCGCGGGTGGCCCGGGAGCTGTGCCACAAGGCAGGGGTCGATCCCGAGGGAATCGCCCGCTCGCTACACGAGGACGAGCTGGCCCGTCTGGCCGCATTGCTCGACAAGGACTACGTCGTCGAGGGGCAACTCCGCCGTCAGGTCGCCCAAAACATCTCCCGGCTGAAGGACATCGGGAGCTACCGCGGCCTTCGCCACCGCCGTGGTCTTCCGGTCCGTGGCCAGCGCACGAGGACCAACGCCCGGACGCGCAAGGGCCCGAAGAAGACGGTCGCCGGGAAGAAGGGCGTCAAGGACCTCAAGTAATCCGCTCGCTCCGGGCGGCGGATCGAAACAGCCAAGGCAGGAACCAAGGCAGGAACGATGTCGAAGGTTGCAAAAGCCAAGAAGAAGAGCGTGTCGGCTGGGATCGCCTACATCACGGCGAGCTTCAACAACACCACGGTCACCATCACCGACACCAAAGGGGACACGCTGTGTTGGGCCAGCGGTGGGACCTGCGGCTTCAAGGGAAGCCGCAAGGGGACCCCGTTCGCTGGCCAGTGCGCCGCCCAGCAGGCGGCTGAAAAGGCGGCCAAGTTCGGTGTCAAGGACCTCGAAGTCCGTGTCCGTGGCCCGGGCAGCGGTCGGGAAAGCGCGATCACCGCGCTCCAGGCCGCCGGCATGAATGTGAAATCCATCGAGGACATCACCCCGCTGCCGCACAACGGGTGCCGACCCCCGAAGAAGCGGAGAGTGTGATTTCCGTCTCCGTGGCCGACGCCCGGCGCTGCCGCGGCCATCGGCTTTCCGGGGCGACGGCCGCCGTGCCCCGGGCGGCTTCGCCCGGGTGATCTTTCGACTCCACGACTCCACGATCCAAACGCAACCCCGCTCCGAACCTTTTCCCCCTCGCGAACAACCATGGGAAGAATCACCGGGCCTGTGTGCCGCCTGTGCCGCCGTGACGGCCTGAAACTGTTCCTCAAGGGCACGCGCTGCGACACCTCGAAGTGCGCCTTCGAACGCCGTTCCTCGCCTCCGGGGATGGTGCAGAAGCGCCGTGGCAAACCGACCGAGTACGGGATCCATCTCCGTGAGAAGCAGAAGGTGAAGCACTACTACGGCGTGCTCGAGCGCCAGTTCCGGGCGTACTTCGCCCGCGCCGAGCGCGGCAAGGGCAACACCGGTGAGGTGCTGATGTCGCTGCTCGAGCGCAGGCTCGACAACGTCGTCCACCGCCTCGGCTTCGCCACGTCGCGGTCCGCCGCCCGCCAGTTCGTGCTCCACGGGCATGTCACGATCAATGGCCGGCGGGTCGATGTCCCGAGTTATCTCGTCAGGGCGGGCGACATCGTCCGGGTCAAGAACCGGGCCAAGAGCCTGCAGCTGGTGCACGCGGCGATGTCGTCGATGCACCGCGACGTCCCCGACTTCCTCTCGCGCCTGGAAGCGGGCGTTCCCGAGGGGCGGGTCGATCGGCTTCCCGGTTCCGACGACGTGTCGATCCCGGTCCAGGCGAACCTGATCATCGAGTTGTGTTCGAAGTGACGGTGGCGGTGAGCCGCGCGACGGATCGCCATCCGGTGGTGGCGGTCGGGGTGGGGCGGCAGCGCGGCACGTGCGGTTCCGGACGGGCGTCGCGGAATCGCTGAACAACGAAACAGGAGCCGGGGCCTGTGGCAGGCCGCGGTACAGAGAAGGGCGAAACCATGCATATCCGTTGGCGCGGTCTCGAGTTGCCGGGGGCGGTGGTCGTCGATGCCAAGACGCTGTCGCCCACCTACGGTCGGTTCGTCGCCGAGCCGTTCGAGCGTGGGTTCGGGACCACCGTCGGCAACGCCATCCGGCGTGTGCTGCTGTCGAGCCTCGAAGGCAGCGCCGTCACCCAGATCAAGGTCGGTAACGCGCTCCATGAGTTCACCACGCTCAAGGGGGTGCTCGAGGACGTCACCGACATCGTCCTGGCGGTGAAGAGCCTCGTCGTCAAGAACCACAGCGATTCGACCCGTGTGATCCGCGTCGAGAAGCAGACTCGGGGGCCCGTCACCGGCGCCGACATCCAGACCGACGAGGCAGTCGAGGTGATCAGCAAGGACCTCGTCCTCGCGACCCTCACGGACGACGTGCCGTTCGAACTCGAGATGGTCGTGGAAAACGGCCGTGGATACGTTCCGGCGAGCGAACACAGCCCGGAAGCCCAGGAAATCGGGATCATTCCCGTGGATGCCGTGTTCAGCCCGGTGACGCGCGTGCGCTACGAGGTCGAGGAGACCCGGGTCGGCCAGAAAACCAACTATGACAAGCTGGCAATCGAGATCTGGACCAACGGAACGGTGACGCCGGAGATGGCGCTGGTCGAGGCCGCGAAGATCCTCCGCAAGCACCTCAATCCGTTCGTCGGCTATTCGCGCCCCGGGCCGGCAGTCACCGCCCCGGCCGCGGCCGGGGTGTTGGCCATCGAAGCCCCGCTGGAGAGCCGTCTGGGGATGCTCGTCGCGGACCTCAAGCTGTCGCTGCGGGCGAGTAATTGCCTCGAGACGGAGGGGATCACGACCCTCCGGGACCTCGTCTCGAAGACGCGCGAGGATCTGCTCGAGGTGCGGAACTTCGGTGAGACCACCCTCCAGGAGATCGAGGAGAAACTCGCCGAGGTGGGGTTGCGGTTGGGGATGGCGGCCGAGGTGTGAACAGCGGCCGTGTCCGGCCTCCCGCGCGGGGTGGCTCCCGCTCGCGGTTGAGATCGATGTCGTTCAGATTCTGATTGTCCGGAGTGTCTCCATGCGTCATCGTCGCAAAGGCCGGGTGCTCGGCCGCAGCCCCGCTCACCAGCGGGCGCTCCTGAGGAATCTCGCGTCCGCCCTGTTCCTCACCGAGCGGGCCTGTGAGCCCGACGAGACGGGCGCGCCGAAGGTCGCCGGGCGGATCGTGACCACCGTCGCCAAGGCGAAGGAGGTGCGGCCGCTCGTCGAACGCTGCATCACGATCGCCAAGCGGGGCTTGGTGCACTCCCGCCGGGCCGGGGAGTTGGCCTCGACCGCCTCGCGTGACTCGGCCGAATGGAAGCAGTGGCGTGGCAGTGACCGCTGGCGGCAATGGGCGCAGGCATCGGCCCCGATAGTCACCGCCCGCCGCCGTGTCGTGCAGCTGCTCGGCGACAAGCAGGCGGCGCGGATCGTGTTCGAGAAGGTGGCGCCGCGGTACGTCGATCGGCCCGGTGGCTACACCCGGATCCTCAAGCTGGCGACGCCGCGCCTCGGTGACGCCGGCCCGAGGGCGATCCTGGAGCTCGTCGGCGCCGCGCCGGCGGCCCAGCCCGCTCCGCGGGTCAAGGGACGGAAAGCGGGAAGCTGACCACTCCTGGCCGCACGCCCGCGAGACAGCGTACGGCGGGGTATCGGCCGGGGAGAGAACGACCGTTTTCTCCTCCCGCGATTGCCCGCCACCTGCCGATTGGATACCCTGGGGAGGTTGAGGGAAGTGTGCGACGGGGCACCGCACCCCATTTCCCGAGGACGCTCCATGCGGTCTTCGACGGCGCTTTTCCCCGGGTTTGTCCGAGCGGTCCACGGTGTCGCTGCAGCCTGTCCGGCGGTCTGCGACGCTGATGGCTTTCCCCGCGCCGGCTGGTGGTGCATGGCCCTCCGCGTCGCAGTGGCCTGGATCGCCCTGACGCTGCTGTCCGGGGCCGCGCTGGCGCGCGAGCCGCACCACGGCATTCCCCAGGTCAAGTTCATCGACGAGTCGATCGCGGCCGGGTGGGCCGATGCCGGGCTCCAACCCGCCGCCCCGGCGACCGACGAAGAGTGGTGCCGGCGGGTGTACCTCGACCTCGTCGGCCGGATTCCTTCGGTGTCGGAGCTCGATGCCTTCCTGGCCGGCTCGTCGGAATCGCGGCGCGTCGACCTGGTCAATCGTCTGCTCGGCGAGGAATCGGTCGATGAATACGCCCGGCACTGGACCGACATCTGGACCACGATCCTGATCGGGCGTGACACCGAAAACGAGCGCGTCAACCGCAGCGGCATGCGGCAATGGCTGCGCCGCGTGCTCGCCAAGAACATGCCCTACGACCGGTTCGTGACCGAGTTGGTGACCGCGACCGGCGTCAACAAATCGGGGCAGAAGGGGTTCAACGGCGCCACCAATTTCCTCTCGGGAAAGCTCGACGAAAACGGCATCCAGGCCACCGCCAAGACGGCGCAGATCTTCCTCGGCCTGCAGGTCCAATGCACGCAGTGCCACAACCATCCGTTCAACAAGGGGAAACAGAACCAGTTCTGGGAGTTGAACGCCTTTTTCCGGCAGACGAAGGCGTTGCGGCAGTTCGCGGGGACCCGCGACATCCAGGCGATGGCGCTTGTGGACGAAGACTTCGCCGGCGAAGGCGCGAACCCCGACCCGGAGGCCGCGGAACTGTTTTTCGAGCTTCGCAACGGGCAGGTGAAAGTGGCTTTCCCGGTGTTCGTCGACGGGACGGCGATCTCCAAGTCGGGTTACCTTCCCGGGAAGATGGAGGATGGAACCGAGTACGGCGTCAACCGGCGCGGCGAGCTGGCCAAGTTGATCGTCACCAGTCCGTTGTTTCCCAAGGCGATCGTCAACCGGATCTGGGGGCATTTCTTCGGGTTCGGGTTCACCCGTCCCGTCGACGATCTCGGCGAGCACAACGCCCCGTCGCATCCGGAGCTCCTCGACGGTCTCGCGGAGCGATTCCGCGAGGGGAGCTTCGACGTCAAGGAGTTGATGCGCTGGATCGTGCTTTCACGCCCCTACTCGCTGTCGAGCCGGACCACGAAAGGCAACTCCAAGGACGATCCGTTCGTCGGCGAACAGCCGAGGTTTTCGCGCTTCTACCTCCGGCAGATGCGCCCCGAGGAGCTCTACCAGTCGCTGCTCACGGCCACCGAGGCTGACCGCGTCGGCGGCGAGGGGGAAGGGGAGTCCACCCGCGGTGAGGCGGCGGCCCGACGGAAGGACGAGTGGCTGTCGCAATTCATCATCGCCTTCGGCACCGACGAAGGCGACGAGGCGACGACCTTCAACGGCTCGATCCCCCAGGTGCTGATGATGTTCAACGGCGACCTCGTCAAGTCGGCGACCGCCGTCGGCCAGGGCGGGTTCCTCGACCGGATCGCCCGGTCCAACGAGCTGAAGAACGCGGCGAAGATCGACCTCCTCTACCGTGCCGCCCTCGCCCGTCGCCCCACGGCGCGAGAGCTCAAAGTCGCCAATCAGATCATGGGCGCCCGCAAGGGCGACGCCGCCGCCGCCCTCCAGGACATCTGGTGGGCGGTGCTCAATTCCAACGAGTTCATCATCAACCACTGAGTGGCCGCCGCTCTTCCGTTTCGTCCGTCGCGAAAGGACCCAGCCATGCCGTTCCCGTTCGCCCGTCACGTGCTCCCCGCGGGGATGAGCCGGCGACACTTCGCCAGCCACGTCGCCGGGGCCGCCGCCCTCGCCGCGCCGGCGACGGCATTCACCAATTCACTGCTCGCCAACGCCTCCGACCTGCAGAAACGGCACAAGGCCGCGATCCTCCTCTGGATGGGCGGCGGCCCGAGCACGATGGACATCTGGGATCTCAAGCCCGGTGCCGCGACCGGGGGGCCGTTTCGACCGATCTCGACGAGTGCCGACGGGGTGCAGATCAGCGAGCACATGCCGCTGATGGCCAAGCAGATGCACCACATGTCGATCGTCCGCTCGATGAGCACGCGCGAGGCCGACCACATGCGCGGTCGGTACTACATGCACACCGCCTACGTGCCCAATCCCAACATCGAGCATCCCAGCTACGGCGCGGTGATCGCGCACGAACTGGCGGCCCAGGTCCCGGAGCTCGAAGTCCCGCCGTTCGTGTCGGTGGGGAGCGGGAGCGTCGGGCCGGGATTCCTCGGGATGACCTGGGCACCGTTCGTCGTCGACACCAACGGCAATGTCCGGAACCTCGACATGGGCATCGATCCGGCACGGATGTCTCAGCGGCTCGAGATGCTCGCGACCATCGAGAAGGGGTTCATCGGCGAGAAACGCGGGACGGCCGCCGAGGACCATGCCAAGGTGCTCGACAAGACCGTCAAGATCCTCAAAAGCCGGCAGATGGATGCCTTCAAGGTCATGCAGGAGCCGAAGGAAGTCCAGGACCGCTACGGTGCCACAGGCTTCGGACGCGGGTGCTTGATGGCCCGTCGCCTCGTCGAACTCGGGGTTCCGTTCGTCGAGGTGGACCTCGGCGGGTGGGACAACCACGCCGACATCTTCCCGACGCTGCAGGATCGGAAGCTCCCGGAACTCGACCAGGCGATGAGTGCCCTGGTGGCCGATCTGGCCGATCGCGGCCTGCTCGAGGACACCGCCGTGATCTGGATGGGTGAGTTCAGCCGGACGCCGTCGATCAACGCCAACGCCGGCCGTGACCACTGGGCACGAAGCTGGAGCGTGGTCGTCGGGGGTGGTGGATTCAAACGCGGCACCGTCGTCGGCGAGACCAGCGCCGACGGCAAGGAGGTCGTGTCGGAGCCGTACACGTCCCAGGACCTGATGGCCAGCGTGCTCAAGGCGTTGGGAGTGTCGCTCGAGACGACCTTCACCGCGAAGAACGGCCGGCCGATGAAGATCGCCAACTCCGGCAAGGTGATCAAGGACTTGTTCGTCTGAGCGAAGGACCCGACCGTGGCGCCGACGGCCGTCGGCCCGCCCCAGCACGGGCCAACTTGCCGCCCGGGGCTGCCGCCGTGGACGCGCGGTCCAGTGGAGAAGCCGTGACCACGCGGCCCCCGGCCGACGGTGCCGGTCCTGTGGGGATCCACCGCACCGCCGGCTCGAACGCGCCGGTGGTCCGGCTCGTCGCGCCTGTGCTTCTCGAGCAGGTCCTCGCCCTTGCCGTCGGCTTCACCGACAAATGGTTGGCCGGCAACCTGCTCGACGGGCCGGAATACCTCGCCGCCGTCGGGCTGGTCGCCTACTGCCTGAGCTTCCTGCCGGGACTGTTCGCGGTCCCGGCGGTGTCGGCGACGGCGCTGGTCGCCCGGTGTGTCGGCGAGGGGGATGCCGTCGGCGCCCGGCGCGCCACCGCGCAGGCACTGCTGGTCGGCGCCGGGATGGCGCTGGTGCTCGTCGTGGTGATGGCGGTGGCGGGACGGCGGCTCGTGGCCCTGCTCGGGCTGCCGGCGGAAAGTTCAACGCTGGCCTGGCAGTACATCGCCATCGTGCTCCCCGCCCTCCCCGCGGTGATGCTGATCACCGTCGGTGTCGCCATCCTCCGCGGGGCCGGCGACATGGTCGGCGGGCTGATGGCGATGTCGCTGGTGAATCTCGTCAACGCGGGCGCCAGCTACGCCCTCGCCAGCGGCGTGGCGGGCCTTCCCCGGCTGGGGTGGGCGGGGCTGGCTTGGGGCACGCTGGCCGGGTATCTCGTCGGTGCCGCGTGTGTCGTCGCCCTGCTCGCCCGGCGGTCCCGCGGCCTCCGGCCCACGGCGGCCGACTGGTGGCCCGATCGCCAGCGGCTCCGCCGGATCGTCGATGTCGGCGTGCCGGCGGGCACCGATGCGGTGGGTAACTCGGTCTGTCACATGTGGTTCCTGTCGATCGTCAACCGGCTGGGCAACGTCGACGCCGCCGCCCACTCCGTCGCGGTCACGATCGAATCGCTGGCCTTTCTTCCCGGAGGCGCGTTCGGCGTCGCGGCGGCGACGCTGTCGGGGCAGTTTCTCGGCGCCCGCCAGCCGCGGCGGGCGCGGAGCACGGTGTGGTTGGCGGCCGTGGCGGGGATGTCGCTGATGGGGGTCGCCGGGGCGCTGTTCCTCGCCGCCGCCGAGCCGCTCTCCGCCTGGTTCGTCGGTGGGGCCGATCGGCAGCCGGACGTCGCCACCCTCACGGCGCGGCTGGTGCGGATCGTGGCCTTCGTGCAGCCGCCGCTGGCGCTGCTGATGGTCTTCTCGGGGGCCCTGCGGGGCGCCGGGCTGACGCGACCACCGTTGGCGGTCAATTTCCTCGGGCTCCTCGCGATCCGACTCCCGCTGGCGGTGTTCCTGGCATGGCCGGCGGTCGTGCTGCCGGGAGCGACGCTCCCGGGGCTGGGGCTCGGCGCCGTGGGGGCGTGGTACGCAATGGCGGCCGATCTCACCGCCCGCGGCCTGGCGATGACCTGGCTCTACGAGCGGCTTCAGCCACGGTCGGCGGATGCCGGCTGAGCACACTGCCGGTCATCGTCGCCCACGCAGCATGGTAGGTCGCTCCCGACACGCTACACTCCCTGAGACGTCCCGCGGCATCCGGAGCTTGTCCGCGGGCGCCTTCACCGGAGCGCCCGAATGGCCGTCGATCTCGACGTGGAACACTGGAGCACCGCCGACGCCAACGACCTCTACGAAGTGGCACGGTGGGGCAACGGTTACTTCTCGGTGGGCGCCAACGGGCACCTGCTCGTCCATCCGGCGAAGGACCCGACCCGGAGCGTCGATCTCAAGGCGCTCGTCGACCGTCTCCAGATCCGGGGCATCGACCTGCCGATCCTCCTCCGGTTCGCCGAGATCCTCGAGCATCGGCTCGGCGAGATCCACGGGGCGTTCGCGGCCGCGATCCGCGAGAGCGGGTTCCGTGGCGACTACTGCTGCGTCTACCCGGTGAAGGTCAACCAGCAGCGGCAGGTGATCGAGGAGGTGCTGCGGTTCGGGAAGCCGTTCCGCTTCGGGCTCGAGGCGGGCAGCAAGCCGGAGTTGCTCGCCGTGATCGCCCTGGCCGACAACGACACGCCGATCATCTGCAACGGCTTCAAGGACGCCGAGTTCATCGAGACGGCGATGCTCGCCCACAAGATCGGGCGTCAGATCATCCCCGTCGTGGAGCGTTTTTCGGAGCTCCACCTGATCCTCGAATACGCGCAGAAACTCGGCGTGCGGCCGCGGATCGGGATGCGGGTCAAGCTCGCCACCCGCGGCGCCGGCCGGTGGCAGTCGTCGGGGGGATTCCGCAGCAAGTTCGGGCTCACCGTGGGGGAGATCCTCAAGGGGCTGGAATTGCTCGCCTCCCACGGCATGGAGGACTGCCTCCAACTGCTCCACTTCCACCAGGGGAGCCAGATCACCAACATCCGTCACATCAAAGCGGCGCTCAACGAGGCCTCGCGCGTCTACACCGAGCTGGTGAAACGCGGCGCCGGCCTCCGCTACCTCGACGTCGGCGGTGGCCTGGGAATCGACTACGACGGCTCGCAGACCAATTTCGAATCGAGCGTCAACTACAGCCTCCAGGAGTACGCCAACGACGTCGTGTACCACGTCCAGAACGCCTGCGACGAGGCGGGGGTGGCCCATCCGACGATCGTCTCCGAGAGCGGCCGCGCCGTGGTGGCCTACCACAGCATGCTGATCTTCGGCGTCCTCGGCGTGTCGGAGCCCGGTTTCGCGGGAGACCGCGTGGCGGGGGACAAGCAGCCGCTTCCGGAGACGTCCACCGACGGCGCGACCCCCGCCGAGGTCGTCGATCCCCCCGCTGATGCCGAGCAGCCGCTCCACGATCTCGCCGAGACGTGCCGCAATCTCAACGTCCGCAATCTGCTCGAGAGCTACCACGACGCCCAGCAGGCCCTCGACACGGCGATGGGCCTGTTCGCCAGCGGCTATCTCCCGCTCGACCAGCGGGCGACCGTCGAGCGGCTCTACTGGCTGATCTGCCGGCGGATCAGCAAGCTCTGCCGGCAGCTGGAATTCGTGCCCGAGGAGCTCGAGGGGCTGCCGTCGACCCTCTCCGATACCTACTTCTGCAATTTCTCGCTGTTCCAGTCGATCCCCGACAGCTGGGCGATCAAGCAGCTGTTTCCAGTGATGCCGATCCACCGGCTCGACGAGAAGCCGACGCGCGAGGCGGTCCTCGGCGACGTGACCTGCGATTCCGACGGCAAGATCGATCAGTTCATCGACCGGCGCGACGTGAAGCGGACCCTCCCACTCCACGTTTGGCAAAACGAGCCGTACTACCTCGGGGCGTTCCTCATCGGTGCGTACCAGGAGATCCTCGGCGACCTCCACAACCTGTTCGGCGACACCAACGCGGTCCACATCAGCACCGACGCGCGCGGCGAGGTCGTCGTCGACGCGGTCATCAAGGGGGACACCGTCCGCGAGGTGCTCGGCTACGTCGAGTTCGACGCCGGGCTGTTGGTCCAACGGCTCCGCGGGGCGATCGAGCACGCCGTCCGGGACGGTTTGATCTGCGACCAGCAGGCCGGCCGCTTCCTCCGCTTCTACGAGGAGGGGCTCGGCGGCTACACCTACCTCGAGGAGCCGTCGCGCTCCTGATCGCGGCAGCCCGGCCTCAGGCGCCGACGAGGGCCTCGAGCGCCTCGCCACGCCCGAGGTGGACGAGGTTACGGACCGTCTGCTCCGCGATCGCCGCCAGCGCTTCCTGCGTGAAAAACGCCTGGTGCGCCGTGACGACGACGTTGGGGAACGTCGGCAGGCGCATGAAGATGTCGTCACCGATGATCTCGTCGCTGTGGTCGAGGAAGAACAGCCCCGCCTCCTCCTCGTAGACGTCGAGGCCGAGGAGACCGATCTGGCCGGTCTTGAGGGCGGCGATCACTGCCCGGGTGTCGACCAGCCCGCCGCGGCTGGTGTTGACGAGCAGGACCCCGCGCTTCGTCGCGGCGATCCGCCGGGCGTCGACGAGGTGGTGCGTGGACCGGGTCAGTGGACAGTGGAGCGTGAGGATGTCGGCTCCGGCGATCACGTGGTCGAGCGGGAGATAGGTCACGCCGCGGGCGGCGAGCCGCGGATCGGCGCCGGGATCGTGGGCGATCACCCGGCAGCCGAAGCCGAGGAGGATCTCGGCGACGCGGGCACCGATCCGCCCCGTGCCCACGATTCCAGCGGTCTTGCCGTGGAGGTCGAACCCGAGCAGTCCCTCGAGCGAGAAGTTGCCGTCCCGGACCCGCGCGTAGGCCTTGTGGAGGCGCCGCACCAGCGTGAGCATCAGGCCGACGGTGTGCTCGGCGACGGCGTGGGGCGAGTATTCCGGCACGCGCACGACCGGCAGGCCGAGCCGCCCGGCGGCCACGAGGTCGACCTGGTTGAATCCGGCGCACCGCAGCGCCACCAGTTTCACGCCGAGATCCGCCAGTCGCCCGAGCGCGGCGGCGTCGAGACGGTCGTTGACGAAGCAGCACACCGCCGCGGCCCCGGCGGCGAGGGGAGTGGAGTGGGCGTCGAGCCGGACGTCGAGCCACCGCCACTCGATCGGCGAGCCGGTGGCGGCGGCCTCCAGCGAGCGGCGGTCGTGGGGTTGGGTTGAGTAGCAGGCGACGATCATCGCGGCTTCCTCGTGGAGTGGGGCGGGCCGGCAGGCCGTCGCGGGCCGCGGGTGCCCTCGGGGGCAGCGGCTGCGGCCCACCGGAGCGCCAAGCCGCGCTGGATCAGGGGCGTTATCGGCACCGGAAGCCCACCGGACCGACGTGGCGAACCGACCTCGCCCCCCGCCCGAACCGATGCTACAGTCCCGCCCCCTCGGGAGCCATGACCGTGCCACGCCTTCCGCTTTCCCACCGTGGACAGAGCGCATCGCCGCGGTCGTCCCTGCCCATCCGGCGGCCGCAGGACCGGCCCGCCGCCGTCTGCAGGGGGCTGGCGTGCGCCATCGTCATGACCGTCGCGGGAGCCGGCGCCCCGGCGCTGGCCCAAGGGCCGGTGCCGCGGCCGGGTGCCGCCCCTGTCAGGCCGCAAGCCGCCACCGCCGCCCCAACGCCGGCACCGGCTCAGGCCGGCCCCGGCGCGGCCGGGACCGCACCGCCCGGCCCGCCGGCGATGGCGCCGGAAGCCGCCGCGGCCCTCGACCGGCTGCTCGTCGCCTGGGAGGCCCGAAACGCCGCCGTACGGACGTGGTCATGCGGCTTCTGGAAATGGGAGTACAACGCCTTCGGGCCGGTCGGTCCCAAAGGTGACCGACTCGCGTTTTCCGAGAGCACCGGCGAGATCAAGTACGCAATGCCCGACAAGGGGCTGTTCCGTGTCAAGGAATCGCGGCAGTGGAATGCCCAGGCGTCGCGCTACGAGGCTCGCAGCGGCGACGTCGGCGAGCACTGGGTGTGCAGTGGCACGAGCATCTATGAGTTCCGTCACACCGAGCGCCAACTCCGCGAGACACGGCTGCCCCCGGAGATGCACGGCAAGGCGATCAGCGAAGGGCCGCTGCCGTTCGTGTTCGGCGCCAAGGCCGATTCGCTCAAGAAGCGCTACCAGATGCGGATCGTCACTCCGCCGGGGGTCGCCGACCAGATCTGGCTGGAAGCGCTGCCGCGCTTCCAGGCCGACGCGGCCAATTTCTCCAAGGTCGAGTTGATCCTCCAGGCCCGCGATCTGATGCCGTTCGCGATCCGGATCTTCAAGCCCGGGGGCCAGGACCACGACGTCTACCAGTTCGATCCGAAAACGAGCCTCGTCGACAAGGGGCTCGACCTGATCCGGGATTTCTCCAAGCCGGTCACCCCGCTGGGCTACACGTTCATCCTCGAGGATGCCGCGGCGCCGCCGCCGCAGACGGCGGGCCAGCCGACCGCGCCGGCCCGCTGAATCGCGCTCCCCTGCGGCCTCCGCGCCCCTCCGACGGCGGCCGTGGCTGGGCGGCTATACTGCCGCTCGGCAGGGGTCTTGCGGGCTCTCGGCCCCGGGCTGTCGTGGAGGAAGTTCATGCCCATCGATCAGTCGCATCCGATCGGACAACTCCTCCAACGGGATCGCCGCTACAAACTCGACGCCTACCTGTTCGTGCTCGAGGCCCTGTCGTTCGCCCAGGAATCGCTCGGCCTCGGCGAGGAACCACCCGCCGAGGAGCTCGAGCCGCCCGGGGACCAGCGGGGCATGGAGCCGGGAGCGGGCGAACGGCAGCCCGTCGAGCGTGGCCGCGGCACGGAGCCGGGAGAGGAACGGGCGCCGGCCTCTGCCGGGCGCCGGCCCCGACAGGCGCGGCGGCGGCGCGGCGGCGAGCGACACCTCACCGGCCAGCAGCTGTGCGAGGCCGCCAGGCTCTACGCCCTGCAGCAATACGGGCTCCTCTCCAGGGTCGTGCTCGGCAGCTGGGGGATCGGCAGCACCGACGATCTCGGCGAGATCGTCTTCAACATGATCGAGATCGGCCAGATGCGCAAGACCCGCCGTGACAAGCGGGAAGACTTCCACGCCGTCTACGATTTCCACGAGGCGTTTTCCCGCGATCCGGTGTTCATCCCTCCGGACGACGACGACGACTGACCGCCGGTCTGCCGGCCGTTGCAGCGCGGGCCGCGGCTCGCGGTCGGGTGCCGTGCCCATCTGCGAGACCGACACCATGGTGTCCGACGGTGCCGAGGCGACGCACGGTGACGGTCCGGGGATCGTGGTCCTGCCGCCGTCCGGTGCCCGGTGGCGCCTGGCGATCGCCGCCGCCGTCGAGGTCCTGTGGCTCGGCGTGCTGGCCTGGCTGGCGATGCGGTAGCCGCCGCCGGTGGCGCCGGCGGAGGTGATTCGGCCGCATCGCCGGCCGATCACTTCTGCCAAGGTTTGCTAGCCTTGCGATCGCAGGTCCCGCTCCCTCGGCCGCGCCATGAACCGATTCCTCGACGCCTTGCCGCTGTGGACCGGGTTGGTGCCGCTTGGGGTCTACCTGCTGCTGGTGGCCGCGGCGCATCTGCGCCGCCGCCCGACCGTCGTCGCCGGCACCTGGGACGCGCTGCTCCTCGCCGGCGCCGTTTCGGGGCTGGTGTTGGTCGGTCCGCTGGCCTTGGTGCTGCCGGCCGCGGGGGGATCGCCGTGGAGCTGGCCGATCCTCCTGCTGGCGCTGGTGCTGGCGGTGGCGCTGGCGGTGCTCGTGCCTCGGCCGCGGCTGGTGGTGTACAACATCACCCCCGAGCAACTGCGGCCGTTGGTGGCGGAGGTGGCATCGGGCTTGGATCCTGCGGTCCGCTGGGCGGGAGATACGGCGGCGCTTCCCAGCCGCGGGCTCCAGGTTCACCTGGAAGGGGATGGAGCGGTTCGCTGCGTGGCGCTGGTCGCGGTCGGCGGGCGGCCGGGTGTCGAGGGGTGGGCCGAGTTCGGCCGCCGCCTGCGGCGCACGGTTCGCCGGTTCCGCGTCCGCCGCAATCCCTGGGGAGTCGTGCCCGCCGGCCTCGGCGTCCTCGTCCTCGTCGTCGCCGCGTGGCTGGCGGTGGGATGAGTCTGGCTGTGGAGGGGTCATGGCGGTCGATCTGTCTCGGCTCGGGATCACCCATGCGGCCGTGATCCGCAACGCGGCGGTGCCGGCGCTGTACGAAGCCGCGATCGCCAACCATGGCGCGACGATCACCGCCTCGGGTGCCCTGGCGGTGAGGTCCGGAGCGCGCACCGGGCGCAGCCCCGCCGACAAACACGTCGTCCGCGATCCCCATTCGGCCGACCAGGTGTGGTGGGGGTCGGTCAACCACCCGATCGACGAGGTGACGTTCCTCGCCCACCGGCAGCGCGCCGCACGGTTTCTCGATTCCGGCAGCGTGGTGTACGTGCAGGACGGCTTCGCCGGCTGGCACCCCGCGACCCGGGTCAAGGTCCGGGTCGTGGCGGCCAATGCGTACCACGCCCTGTTCATGCACACGATGCTGATCCGCCCGACGGCCGAGGAGCTGGCGGGGTTCGGCGAGCCCGATTTCACGATCCTCAACGCCGGTGGCACCGGCGCCGATCCCGCCCTCTCCCCCACGGGCAGCACCACCGCGATCGACATGTCGCTCGAGCGCGGCGAGCTCGTGATCCTCGGCAGCGGCTACGCCGGGGAGATGAAGAAGGGCGTGTTCACGCTGATGCACTGGCGGCTCCCGAAGCACGGCATCCTGTCGATGCACTGTGCGGCCAACACCGGCCTCCGGGGCGACGACGTGGCGCTGTTCTTCGGCCTCTCCGGAACCGGCAAGACGACGCTCTCGGCCGACCCGCGGCGCCGGCTCATCGGCGACGACGAGCACGGCTGGGGGGACGACGGCGTGTTCAACATCGAGGGTGGGTGCTACGCCAAGTGCATCCGCCTGTCCGCCGAACGCGAGCCGGAGATCTTCCGTGCGATCCGCTTCGGTACGGTGCTGGAGAACGTCGTCGTCGACCCGGCGACGCGCCACGTCGACTACGATTCGGCCTCGATCACCGAGAACACCCGCGCGGCCTATCCGATCGAGTTCATCGACAACGCCGCGATCCCCTGCGTCGCCGGTCATCCGCGCAACGTCGTGTTCCTGACCTGCGATGCCTCCGGCGTGCTCCCGCCGGTGAGCCGGCTGTCGCACGCCCAGGCGATGTACCACTTCCTCTCCGGCTACACGGCGCGCGTCGCGGGGACCGAGATGGGAGTCGTCGAACCGCAGGTCGCGTTCTCCGCCTGTTTCTCCGCCGCGTTCCTCGTCCGCGACCCGTCCGCCTACGCCCGCCTGCTGGCCGAGCGCCTCCGCCGCCACGCCGCCCGGGCATGGTTGGTGAACACCGGCTGGACGGGGGGCGCCCATGGCGTCGGCCGACGGATCGACCTCGGCGCGACCCGCGCGATCGTCGACGCGATCCATGCCGGGGCCCTCGACCGCGCGCCGACGGCGCGCGATCCGGTGTTCGGGCTCGAGGCGGTGACGGAGGTTCCCGGGGTGAGCGGCGCGCGGCTCCTCGACCCGCGGCGCGCCTGGGCCGACGCCGATGCCTGGGAGCGGGCGGCCCGGGGCCTCGCCGGGCGGTTCCGCGACAACTTCGCGAGCCTTGCCGCTGCGGCCAGGCCCGACGTGCCCGCCGCCGGGCCCGCGTGAGCCGCAGCCGGCGCGATGCCGCCGGCTATACTTCCTCCTGGCGGCGGCTTTTGCCCGTCGTTGGACCTTTCTCCCGTGGAGGACTGCTCGTCATGGCGTCGCGTTCACTCGTGTTCGGTGGGGTCGGTGCCCTCGCCGTGCTCCTCGCGTTCGGTGGTCCGGCGGCGGTGACGGCCCGCGCCGATTCGCCGCTCAGCGGACAGATGAAGAAAATCGACGGCTCGGCGGTCGACCTCGGCGCCTACAAGGGCAAGGTGGTCCTCGTCGTCAACGTCGCCAGCCGCTGCGGCTACACCGGTCAGTACGCCGGGCTGCAAAAGCTGTACGACGCCTACAAGGACAAGGGGCTGGTGGTCCTCGGCTTTCCCGCCAACGAGTTCGGTGGCCAGGAGCCGGGCAGCGACGCCCAGATCGCCGAGTTCTGCTCGTCGAAATACAACGTCACCTTCGACATGTTCTCGAAGATCGTCGTCAAGGGGCCGGGCAAAGCGGCGCTCTACAAGACGCTCACCGAGTCGGCCAATCCCCCCGGCGAGGTTTCGTGGAACTTCGAGAAGTTCCTCATCGGACGCGATGGCAACGTCGTCGGCCGGTTCAAGTCGGCGGTCGCCCCGGACGACGCCAAGCTCACCGGTGCGATCGAGGCCGAACTGTCCAAGGGCAAGTGAGGCGGCCGCGCGGACAGCCTCTGACGGTGCCTTCCCCCTCCGCCGCCGATCGTCAGGCGGCGGCGGAGCGGGGTGGGCCGCCGCGGGCCGCGCCCAGACCGCGGCCGAGCCTCCGGCGCACGATCCAAGCCGGACGGTGCTGTGCCTCGCGGTAGGTGCGGACGACGTACTCCCCGACGAGAGCCACCGCGGCGGTCGGCGCGGCGGCCACGCCGGCGGCGACGGCCAGCAGCGCTGCCACGCCGGGAGGTCCGGGCGGTGCCGTGGCGGCGGTGACGGCCGCCACCGTCGCGACCGTGACCAGTCCGCCGACGAGGACCCAGGTCATCCGCATCGGCAGGTCTGACGACAGCACCAAAGCGTCGCCGGCGAGCCGGGCGAGTTTGAGAGGCGAGTAATTGGTGGTGCCGGCGGCCCGGGCGTGGCGGTCGTACCACACCGCCTCGTGCCGGAAGCCCGTCCAGGCGACCATCGTCCGCAGGTAGCGCCGCCGCTCGGGCAGGGCGACGATCGTGTCGACGACCGCCCGGTCGAGCAGCTTGAAGTCGCCGGTGTCGACCGGGATCGGATGGGGTACCGCCCGCGACAGGAGGCGGTGGAACAGGGCCGCGGTGAGCAGCTTGAAACGCGTCTCACCGTCGCGCGAGCGGCGCCGCCCGTAGGCGACGTCGGCACCGTCGCGCCACATGGCCACCATCTCGGGAATCACCTCCGGGGGGTCCTGGAGGTCGGCATCGATGAGCACGACGGCGTCGCCGGTGGTCTCCGCCAGTCCCGCCGACATCGCCGCCTGCTGGCCGAAATTGCGCGACAGTTCGATCACCCGGGCGCGGGGATCGGCGGCCGCGATCCATTCGAGTCGCTCGAGCGTCTCGTCGCGACTGCCGTCGTCGACATACACCACCTCGAACTCGAGCCCCGCCCCCTCGAGGACCGCGACGAGACGGCGATGCGTGGTCGCGACGACCGCCGCCTCGTTGTGGCAGGGGATCACGACCGACAGCCGTGGCACGGGCCGCCGGGGCGGTGGGGAGTCGCCGCAGAACGGTGTGATCGTCATCGTTCGAGCCTCCGGGACGTGCTTCCCACGGCGGTCGCACCCGCTCGCACCGTACCGACGGCGACGAAATCCTCGTCCTTGAACAGCGGCCGGGCCCGCGCCACCACCGCCGTGCCCGGCGGCAGCCAGCGCTCGAGGGCCGCCAGCCGCCCGGCGGGCACGACGAGGACCGCGTCGGGGCCGCTGCCGAGGAAGCCTGCTGCCCGCGCCGCGGCGTTGGACGGCCATTCCCTGACGGTGTCGCCGGCGTAATACACGATCGCCGGCGTGTTCTGCGGATAGGTCCCGAGCCGCGCCCGGCCGCCGGCATGCCGGTGGGCGGCGGCCACGAGACCGGGAAGTTCGTTGGCGGCTGCGATCCGCGCCGCGGCGGGGCCGACGGCCAGGGGCGTGTAGATCAGTCCGGTGAGCGTGAGCGCCGCCAGTGCCTGCCCTGGCGACCGGCGCGCCAGGCCGAGGCACAGCGCCGCCCCGACGACCGGGATCAGCCCCACGACCGCCACCGCCTCGCTCCCTGCCAGTCCGTAGCGCGCGGCGACGAGCACGGTGACGGCCGTCGCCAGACCCCCGAACGCGAGACTGGCGGTGCCGGCGAGCAGCCACCGCGGGTGGGGCCAACCGACACGCGCGCAGGCGTCGACGGCGATCGCCGCCACGATCAGCGCCGCCGCCGGGTAGGCGGGGAGGACGTAGTTGGGGAGTTTCGTCGCCGCCAGCGAGAAGCCGATCATCCACACCGCCAGCCAGACGAGGGCCAGGCCGAGCGCCCGGCGCCGGCCGGGCGAGTCGCCGCCGCGGACGACGCGCCAACCGGCGAGGACGACGGCCAGCGGCAGGAACGACGACCACGGGAAGAATCCGATCAACAGACCGACGACGTGGAACAGCAGTCCCCCCTGGTGGTTCTCCATCGGCGCGGCGAACCGGCCGATGTTGTGGACGAGGAAGAAGCCCGCCGGCCATTCCCCGCCGGTGCGGATCGCGACGGCGACGTACCACGGAGCGGCGACCGCCAGCGTGCCGACCACGATCGCCAGTGGGCTGAGGGACCGCAGCGCGTCGCCGGCGCCAGCGACGAGCGCCCCGAGGCCCGGACGCCCGCCGTCGGGCACATGGCACGCCGTCCGCGCCGCCCAGGCCCACGTCCCGACCACCGCGGCCGGCCCGACGAAGCCGATCGGCCCCTTGCAGAGCACGGCCAGACCGCACAGCGCACCGACGAGCAGTGCCCGCGCCACGCCGATCCTCGTCGCTCCACCGACGAGTGGTTCGGCCGCGAGCACCGTCGCCCAGGCGGTGGCGGCGGTGAGGATCGCGTCGGGGGTCGCGGCATGGGCCTCGATCCCCACCAGCAGGCATCCGACGAAGGCCAGTGCGGCGGTCACGCCAACGGCCGGTGAGAACCACCGGCTCCCGGCGCGGTGGAGCGCCAGCGCTGCCAACAGAGTGGCCAGCGCGGCCGGCAGACGGGCGACGCGCTCGTCGGGGCCCAGCAGCGCCGCCGCCGCCGCCATGCACCAGTGCATGAGGACGGGCTTGTCGACGGCGAGCGTGTCGTTGAACCGGGGTACGACCCAGTCACCGGAGTCGAGCATGCCCCGGGCGATCGCCGCGAACCGCGGCTCGTCCTCGTCCCACAACGGCATCGGCGCGAAGCCGGCGGCCAGGCTGGCGCAGGCCGCGACGACGACGATCGCCGACGCCACGTGGGGACTCAGCCAGGCGTCGGCAGCGGTCGGTTTCAGGGCTGGCTGGGTGGCTCGCATGCCGCGATGGTCTCCGCGCTGGCGCGCCGTGCGACGACGACGAGTTCGTCGGCGAACGGCAGGGGTACCCGATGGACGACGACGTGGTCCGGCCCGAGGAGCGGCGCGAGATCCCGGGCGTTGTCCCGGGCGGCGAACACCATTCCGGCCGGATGCCGCCGGAGGTGATCGGCGGCGGCCGCGATCGACTCGACCTCGCGGATCGTCGCCCCGGTGTAGAACACGACGCTCGCCGGCACGGTCCCGACCGAGACCCAGGCATCGTCGGTCGCCGGGGGGGCGAGCAGCGTCGCGAGATGACGAGGTCCGGCCGCGCCGGACTGGACGGCGGTCGGCCCGGCGGCGGCGATGATGCCGGTGAACGCCGCGGCCGTCAGCGCGAGTGTCGCCAGCGATCGATCGCGTCGCCCGCGGCGCTGCCACCACCACGCCGCCACCGCCCCCGCGGTGCAGGCCAGTGCCGGGACCGCCAGCCAGCGCGCCGTGTCGGGGAGGCGGTCCCCCGCCAGCCACGGGGCGACCGCGATGCCCAGGCCGGCGACGAGGAGGATCGTCCAGGCCACCGCCATCGTCCGGTCTGGAAGCAGCGCCCCTTCGGCCCGGCGGCCGAAGCCGGGCAGGTCGTCCTGGAACCAGTCGTGGAGGAAGGCGGCGGTGAGCACTGCCAGGGCGGGAAACGCCGGCCACACGTAGCCCGGCAGCTTGGTCGCGGCCGCCGACAGGGCGAGCACCCAGGTCGCCACCCAGACCGTGGAGATCACGGTCGCGGCATGGCGGTGATCGGCCGGCCGCCAGGAGAGCACGCAGGCGCGCGACAGCGTCGCGGCCAGCACGATCGACCAGGGGAAAAAAGTCACGGCGACGACGGCGGGGTAGTAGAGCCAGGAGCCCGAGTGCCCCTCCATCGGCTGTGTGAACCGGCGCAGGTTGTGGATCAGCAGGAAGCCCTTGAGCCACGCGCCGTCGGTGCGGAGGCTGACCCAGACGTACCACGGTGCCGCCACCACCAGTGCGGCGGCGACGATCCACCCCGGACGGATCGCGACGACGCCGGCGACACGATCACGCACACCTGGCCGACCGGACGTGCCGGCGCCCAGCAGCAGACCGCAGCCGACCAGCGCCGCGAGGGGGAACAGCAGCCCGATCGGGCCCTTCGTCAGCAGCGCGCCGCCGCACGCCGCGCCGATCCCCATGGCCCGGCGTCGTGAGATCGTCGGCCGACCGGCGCCGCCGATGCCGCCGACGAACAGCGCCAGCGCCAGGGTCGTGAAGAACGTCAGCGGTGCATCGGGCGTGGCGGCCCGGCCCGCGATCCCGGTCCAGGCGGCACTGGCCATCGCGCATCCGGCGAGGAACCCGACGGCGGCGCCGTGGAGACGGCGGCCGATCGCCCAGGTCAACAGGCAGGTCCCCACCGAGAGGATCGCCCCGCCGAGGCGGGCGCCGGTCTCGTTCGGCCCGGCGACAGCGTAGCCGGCCAGGTGCAGCCAGTTGACCAGCGCCGGCTTGTCGAGGCGCATCTGGCCGTTGAACGACGGCACCACCCAATCGCCGCGCGCGGCCATGGCCCGCGAGCAGGCGGCGTTGCGTGGCTCGTCCTCGTCGTGGAGCGCGACGCCCCCGATGTTGACGAGCAACACCACGGCGGCGATGGCGGCGACGATCGGACCGTGGAAGCGTTCGGGGGGCATGGGTATTGCCTGAGCCGGGAGGAACCCCTGCGCCTCCGCCGGCGCCGAGGGGCGGGGAGGGTAGGTGTCCGGGGGGCACGGGTCAAGGCGGACGCGCCCCTGGAAGCCTGGGTTTTCCGCGGGTTGACCGCCCTTTCCCGACGGGTATGTTCAAGACTTCCCCAACCTTTCTCGGCCCCACCGCGGACCGGATGGAGAGCGATCCGTTGGCCGATTCCGACACCCCTCCCGATCCGCCCGCCGAAGACGGTGACGCCGGATCGCCCCCCCTGCCGGAATCCGGCGCCGGGGCCGATGGGGCAGGGGTCTCCCGCGACTCCGCCGGTGGCCGCCTCATCGACCTGCCGATCGAGCAGGAGCTGAAGGACAGCTACCTGACCTACGCGATGAGCGTCATCGTCGCCCGGGCGTTGCCCGACGTCCGCGACGGGCTCAAGCCGTCGCAGCGGCGGATTCTCGTCGCGATGAACGACCTCAACCTCTCCCCGGGGGCGTCCCGGGTGAAGTGCGCGAAGATCAGCGGCGATACCAGCGGCAACTACCACCCGCACGGCGAGAGCGTCATCTACCCGACGCTCGTGCGCATGGCCCAGGAATGGAACATGCGTCACGTGCTCATCGACAAGCAGGGCAACTTCGGCTCGATCGCCGGGCTGCCGGCGGCGGCGATGCGGTACACCGAGGCCCGGCTGTCGCCGATCGCGGCGCTGATGCTCGACGACCTCGATCTCGACACGGTCGATTTCGTCCCGTCGTACGACGAGCGCAACACCGAACCGGTGGTCCTCCCTTCGTCGTTTCCCAACCTCCTCGTCAACGGAGCGGGGGGAATCGCCGTCGGGATGGCGACGAGCATTCCCCCGCACAACCTCGGCGAAATCTGCCGGGCCTTGGTGGCGCTGATCGACAGTCCCGGCGTGTCGATGGCCGAGCTGCTGGAGATCGTCCCCGGGCCCGATTTTCCCACCGGTGGGATCGTGATGGGGCGCGAGGCCCTTGTCCGCGGCTACCTCACCGGCCGGAGCACGATCACGCTCCGTGCCCGGGCCCGGGTCGAGGAGTTCGGCAAGAACCGCCACCGGATCGTCGTCGCGGAGATCCCCTACCAGCAGACGCGCGACGCCATCGAGGAGAAGATCGCCGAGCTGGTCAACGACGACCGTATCAAGGGAATCTCGGCGATCCGCAACGAGAGCGATCTCAAGGAGCCGGTCCGGCTGATCCTCGAGCTGAAGCGCGATGCCGATCCCGACGTCGTCCTCAACCAGCTGTACCAGTTCTCGCCGCTGCAGACGTCGTTCTCGTTGATCTTCCTGGCGCTGGTCGACGGCAAGCCACGGATCCTGTCCTTCAAGAACATGCTGGAGGAGTTCCTCCGCCACCGGATCACGGTCATCCGCCGGCGGACCCAGCATCTCCTCCAGAAGGCGCGGTCGCGCAAGCACGTTCTCGAGGGGCTGCTCGTCGCCCTGGCGAACATCGACGAGGTGATCCGCATCATCCGCAGTTCGCGGTCGCAGGCCGAGGCCAAGGAGCGGCTCTGTGGGCTCGAGGCACCGGCGGCGCTGCTCCGCCAGGCGTTGGGTGACGAGGGCTTCGCGCTGCTCCAGGAGGAGCGCGGCCAGAGCGAGAGCTACGGCCTGACGCCGGTCCAGGCCGACGCGATCCTCCGCCTCACGCTCGGGCAGCTGGTCAATCTGGAGCAGGAGAAACTCGCCGGCGAACACCGTGAGCTGCTCTCTCGGATCGGTGAGTTCCGTCGGCTGCTCGCCGGCGACGCGGGGATCCGCGCGGTGATCCGTCAGGAGTTGCTCGACCTCGCCGCCAAGCACGCCGACGAGCGGCGTACCGAGATCAGCGGCGAGGCGGGCGACATCCGCGACATGGCGGAGCTGATCACCGAGGCGACGATGGTCGTCACCATCAGCCGCGCCGGGTACGTGAAGCGGACCGCCGCCGACACCTACCGGGCGCAGCGGCGCGGCGGCAAGGGGCTGACCGGCGCCCGCACCGACGAGGAGGACCCGATCGAGCACCTGTTCGTGGCCAGCACCCACGACTGGCTGCTGGTCTTCACGACGCTCGGGAAGGTGTTCTCGATGCGCGTCTTCGAACTGCCGGAACTGGCCCGCGATGCCAAGGGACGGGCGCTGGTGAACCTCCTCGAATTCGAGTCGGGGGAGCGCGTGGCCGATTGCCGTGCCGTCGCCGACTTCGAGGACCGCGAGCAATACCTGCTGCTGGCGACCCGTGCCGGGATGGTCAAGAAGACGGCGCTCGAGCAGTACCGCCGCCGCCGCACGAAAGGACTGATCGCCGTCAAGCTGCGCGAGGGGGACGAGCTCGTCGACGCCGTCGTCACGCGACCGGGAGACGAATTGATCCTCGCCACCGCCAAAGGGATGGCGATCCGCTTCCCCGAGGGTGACGCCCGGCCGATGGGGCGCGACACCAGCGGGGTCCGGGGCATCAAGCTCGGCTCCGGCGACCGCGTGGTCGGGATGGTGGTCGCCGATCCCAATGCCACGCTGTTGACGGTCTGCGGCAACGGCTACGGCAAACGCACTCCGTTCGGTGCCGGCACGCCGCTGGCCGGGCCCGGCCCCGCCGAAGACGGCGGGGCCGACGTCGAGCCGCCGGAAACGGAGGCCGAGGAGGCCGAAGCGGAGGGGGGGGACGGCGACGGTGGATCGAGCGGCATGCGGTACCGCACGCAGCACCGCGGCGGCAAAGGTGTCCGCGACATCAAGGCTACCAGCCGCAACGGCGAGGTGGTGTCGATCGTGTCGGTCGGCGACGACGACCAGGTGCTGATGATGACCGCCCGGGGGAAGATCCAGCGGGTCAACGTCCGGGAGATCAAGTCGATCGGACGGAACACGCAGGGGGTGCGGATCATGCGCCTCGACGAGGGTGACAGCCTCGCGGCTGTCGTGCCGGTGCCGCCCGGTGAGCAGGACGAGTCGATGGAAGACGGCGGTGACGGGTCGGTCGCTCCCTCACCGGAGGCCTGACGCCGGCCAACGTCGGGAATTGAAATAACGAGGTTGGTCCGCGGGGTGACCACCCTGACGGCAGGACAGGTGGCGGGCCCGGGTGGCGTCGTACCCCGACTGTTTTTTTTGAACGGGAAGTAAGCCATGAGGATCGCGGTCGTCGGCACGGGATATGTCGGGCTCGTCACGGGAACCTGTTTCGCCAGCAGCGGCAACAACGTCACCTGCATCGACATCAACGCCGACAAGGTGGCGTTGCTCCGCCGCGGCGAGATCCCGATCTACGAGCCCGGGTTGGCGGATCTCGTCGAACGCAACTCCCGGGCAGGGCGACTCACCTTCACCACCGACACCGCCTCCGCCGTCGCCGCCGCGGAGATCGTGTTCCTCGCCGTCGGCACACCCCCCGCGGCCGACGGATCGGCCGATCTGACCGCCCTCTGGAGCGTCGTCGATTCGATCGCGCCCCACCTCCGGCCGGAGGCGATCGTCGTCACCAAGAGCACCGTGCCGGTCGGGACGTGTGCCGGCATCGAACGGCGCTTGCGGCAGCGGACGGGACGCGACTGCCGCGTGGCCAGCAACCCCGAGTTCCTCAAGGAGGGGGCGGCGATCGACGACTTTCAGAAGCCCGACCGTGTGGTCGTCGGCGTCCGCTCGGCCGAGGTCGGCGAAACGCTCCGTGCCCTCTACGCCCCGTTCCTCCGGACAGACAACCCGTTTCTCGCGATGTCGCCCGAGAGTTCCGAGATGACGAAGTACGTCGCCAACGCGCTGTTGGCGACGAAGATCAGTTTCATCAACGAAGTCGCCAATCTCTGCGAGCGCATGGAGGCCGACATCGACGACGTCCGGCGCGGGATCGGCCACGACAGCCGGATCGGCTTCGCCTTTCTGTTCCCTGGCGCCGGTTATGGCGGCAGTTGCTTCCCCAAGGATGTCCAAGCCCTCGCGGCGATGGCCCGCGACAAGGGCATCGAGCCGCGGATCCTCGCGGCGGTCCACGAGACCAACCTCGCCCAGAAGCAGGTCCTCGGCGAGAAGGTCGTCAGGCACTTCGGCAACAGGCTCAGCGACCGGGCGATCGCCATCTGGGGGTTGGCGTTCAAGCCGCGCACCGACGACATCCGCGATGCCCCGGCGATCGATCTCATCGAACGGCTCCTTGCCGGCGGCGCGCGGCTGACGGTCTTCGATTCCGTGGCGATGGCCAACGTGAAGGCGATCTACGGCGATCGTCTCCGCTACGCGCCGGGCCCCCTCGAGGCCCTCGACGGGGCGGAGTGCCTCGTGATCGTCACCGAGTGGGGTGATTTCCGCCGGCCTGATTTCGACGACATGGCACGGCGGATGAAGCACCGTGTGATCATCGACGGTCGCAACCTCTACTCCCCCGCCGACATGCGCGCCCGCGGCTTCGCCTACGAGGCGATCGGGAAGCAGCCGGTGACCGGTCCGGCCTCTGGCTGAGGCCCGCCGATGGGCCCTGTTCACCTCCGGATCGAAGCCACGTCCGCTCGCGCCCGGGCGGGTGTGCTCTCGACGCCGCACGGCGTCGTCCCGACGCCGCTGTTCATGCCGGTGGGCACCGCCGCCACGGTGAAGGGGGTCGACATCGGCCGCGTCACCGAGACCGGCGCCGGCATGGTCCTGGCCAACACCTACCACCTCCACCTCCGCCCGGGCGAAGAGATCGTCGCCGCTGCCGGCGGCCTGGCGCGGTTCATGGGCTGGCGTGGCCCGACACTGACCGACAGCGGCGGTTTCCAGGTGTTCAGCCTGGCGCGCCAGGTGCGGGTGACCGATGCCGGTGCCGTGTTCCGCTCACACGTCGACGGACGGGCGATCGACCTGACTCCCGAAGAGGCCGTCCGCATCCAGGAGGCGCTCGGCGCCGACATCATCATGCAGCTCGACCACGTGATCGCGCTGCCTGCCGACCACGGGGTGGTGGCCGACGCGATGCGCCGTTCACTGCACTGGGCCGAGCGCTGCCGCGCCGCCAAACGCCGCGCCGATCAAGCGCTGTTCGGGATCGTCCAGGGGGGCCTGGAGGCCGACCTCCGTGCCGAGAGCGCCGCCCGCCTCCGTGACCTCGACCTCCCCGGATACGCCGTCGGCGGCCTGTCGGTCGGGGAGGGCCCGGAGGCGATGCGCACGACGCTCGCGGCGACGGTGCCCCACCTTCCCGCGGACCGCCCGCGCTATCTGATGGGGGTCGGCAAACCGGCCGACATCGTGGCCGCCGTCGCCGCCGGGATCGACATGTTCGATTGCGTACTGCCGACGCGCTGCGGCCGCAATGCCCTGGCGTTCACGTCCCACGGCGAGATCAGGCTGCGCAACGCCCGCCACACACGCGACGAGCAGCCGATCGAGGAAGACTGCCCGTGCGCCGCTTGCCGCCACGGGCGCGGCTACCTGCGGCACCTGTTCCAAGCCGGCGAGATGCTCGGCCCGATCCTCCTGTCGATCCACAACCTGACCTTCTACCAGCGGCTCGTCGCCCGGTTACGGGGGGCGATCGTCGCCGACCGGTTCGAGGCGGAGCACGACCGGCTGCTCTCCCTCCTCGAGCCCGGTGGGGCCGGTGAGCCCAACACGGCGGGGTGAAGGCCGTCGGACTGCCGATGGCGATCGCCCCGCCCGATCCGCCACACGCCCCTTTCCCGTCGGCACCGCGGCGGGCTTGTCCGACGTGCGTCTCGACCACTACATTGAGCGGTTTTCCTCTCGAAATCGTTCCGAATCGCCGGCGTGATGCCGGTCGGCACCCTGTCATGCCGCCATCCGTCGTCCTGCCGTTGACCCCCCTGCCCGTCGGCGGCGTCGCCGGCCTCGTCTGCCAGGTGGCCGCCCCGGCCGATGCCCCTGCCGGGGCCGCACCACCGGGTGGGGTTGCCGAGCAGGTCTTCCCGTGGGTCACGCTCCCCCTGATCCTGCTGCTCGGCTGGTTCATGGTGCTGCGCCCCGAGCAGGAACGGCAGAAGAAGCAGGATCGGCTCCTCGGGGGGCTCAAGAAGAACGACCGCGTGCTCACCAGCGCGGGGATCTACGGCACCGTGGCCAACGTCGATCGCGACGGGCAACGGGTCACGCTCAAGGTCGATGATTCCGGGTCGGTGAAGATCACGGTGACCCTGTCGAGCATCGCCCGGGTGCTCGACGCCTCCGAGGCCGGGGTCGCCGCCGGGGATTGATCCCGGCCGCGGCCGTCCAGCGGAACCCATTCCATGCACATGCTTTCGGCGTCTCTTCCCGTCCTCGCCCAGGCCGCGTCGGCCGCGCTTCCCGCGTCAGAATGGTGGCAGGACGGCTGGATGAGTTGGCTGCTGACCCTCGGCGTGATCGTCGTGCCGACGTTCGTCGCCTGGCTGCTCGCCAAACAACTCCGCGTCAGTGACATGTGGGCGAGGATCGCCGCGGTGCTGGTGGCGACCGCCGCCGGTGCCGTGATCGTGGCCCTCGGCTGGCCGCCGCGGCTGGGAATCGATCTCAAGGGAGGCCTGATCCTCGTCTACGAGATCGACCGTTCCAAGCAGATCGCGGGGCGTGTCGACGAGTGCATCGCGCGGATCCAGCCGCTCGTCTCCCGGCGCGAGGGAGGGGGCGTGGAGCGGACCGCCGATGGCCGGATCGCCGTCCGCCTCGGCAGCGCCGATCCGGCAGCTCGGCAAGCGCTGCTCGACGAGGTCGCCGCGATCGATTTCGGCGACATGAAGCTGGCTCCCTCGGCGGCTCGGGGTTCAGGCGATGCCGTCCTGTTCGACATCGGCGGCCAGATCGACTCGATCGACATGGACAAGCTCGTCGCCGCGGTCAGCCGCCGCGTCAACCCGGGCGGACAAAAAGAGGTCACGGTGCGGCGCTTCGGCCTCGATCAGATCGAGGTCATCGTGCCCGAGGTGGATCCAAAGGAGGTCGAGCTCGTCAAGCGGATCGTGTCGAGCGCCGGCGTGCTCGAGTTCCGGATCACGGCCAACCCGCTCGATCCGGGACACGGTCGCGTCATCGAGCTGTCGCGTACGCCCGGCACGACGGTCCTCGACGGTGGCAAGCCCCGGGGGCGGTGGATCCGTCTCGACACCGACAAACTCGAGGCCGAGGGGCTGGTGACGCGTCCCGGGCCCGACGGCACCACCGAAGTCCTCGTCGTGATCGATCCGTTCAACGTCAACGGCGGCTACTTGGTCCGCGCCTTGTCGAGCCTCGACCAGAGCCTGCGGCCGTGCGTCAACTTCGCCTTCAACACCGCCGGGGCGACGCTGTTCAACCAGCTGACGGGCAGCAACCTCCCCAACCCGGCCAACGGTCTCGAGAGCCGCCTGGGCATCGTGCTCGACGACGTCCTGCTCTCGGCGCCGCGGATCCGCGAGGCGATCAGCTCCAATGGGCAGATCACCGGGGATTTCAGCAAGTCGGACATCGATTTCCTCGTCGGCGTCCTCAACGCGGGCAGCCTGCCGGCAGCCTTGCAGAGCGAGCCGATCAGCGAGCAGACGATCAGCCCGCAGCTCGGTGCCGACACGATCCGGTCCGGCGCGCTGGCGATGATCATGGCCACGGCGCTGGTGCTGGCGTTCATGCTCGCGTACTACCGGTTCTCCGGTTTCGTCGCCGACATCGCCGTGCTCCTCAACATCCTCCTGGTCGTCGCCGTGATGATCTCGATCAAGGCGGCGTTCACCCTCGCCGGGTTGGCCGGATTGGTGCTTTCGGTCGGCATGGCCGTCGATGCCAACGTGCTGATCTACGAGCGGATGCGCGAGGAGCAGCAGCGCGGGGCTTCGCTGCGGACGGCGATCCGCAACGGCTTCCAACGCGCCTTTTCGACGATCGTCGACTCGAATCTGACGACGTTGATCACCGGTGTCGTGCTGTTCTCGATCGGCACCGACCAGCTCAAGGGATTCGCCGTGACGCTGATCCTGGGCCTCGCACTCAACCTGTTCACCGCGGTGTTCTGCGCACGGGTGGTGTTCGACCTCGCGGAGCGCTGCCGGTGGATCAAGCGGCTCAACATGGGACGGATCTTCGGGGAGACGGCGTTCCCGTTCGTCGCCTGGATGAAGCCGGCGATCATCGGCTCGACGGCGTTCATCCTCCTCGGGCTCGCCGCGGCCTGGCAGCGCGGCCAGGGGCTGTTCGACATCGACTTCACCGGGGGGACGAGCGTCCAGTTGGCGTTCAAGCCGGGGCAGGAGCTCGACGTGGCCGCGGTGCGGCAGGCGGTGTCGGGGTTGCCTGACGTCGCCGTCAGCGCCGTCACCACGGCCGACGCCGCCCCCGGGAGCCGGTACAAGGTCGACACGTCGCTGCGCAGGAGCGGCGGCGTTGAAGGCGAGGTCGAGAAGACCCTCCGCGACGCCTTTCCGGGCAGGCTGCTCACCTATTCGATGCAGTACGGGGAAATCAAGACGCGGTCCACCGACGGCGAGGCCGCCGCGGCCCTCCCGACGGCCGTCTCGCTCTCGTTCCCCGAGCGGATCAACCGCCCCACGCTCGAGGCGACGATCGAGCAGGCGCTGACCGCCGTCGGGTCGGCGGGGGCGGCATTCCGCATCGATTCCCCCGGGGCGAGCGGTGCCAACCGCCCGGCCGAGTCGTGGAGCCTCGAGACGTCGCTCGACGCCGAGACGACCCGCAAGGCCCTCGACACCGTCGCCAGCCAGCTCGCCGACACCCCGGTGTACCTGTCGGCCAATTCGATCGGTGGCAAGGTCGCCGGCAACGCCAAGGTGATGGCCGTCTACGCGATGCTCGCCAGCCTGGTCATGATCGTGCTCTACGTCTGGCTGCGGTTCCAGAACGTCGCCTTCGGCGTGGCCGCCGTCGTCGCCCTGATCCACGACGTGCTCGTGGCGATCGCTTGCCTGGCGCTGAGCCGGTTCGTGTCGCCGTTCCTCGGCTGGGCGCTCGTCGACGACTTCAAGATCAGCCTCGACGTCGTGGCCGCGTTGCTGACGATCGTCGGCTTCTCGATCAACGACACCATCGTGATCTTCGACCGTCTCCGCGAATTGCGCGGAAAGCAGCCGTTCGTCACCGCCGCGATGGTCGACAAGGCCGTCAACCAGACCCTTGGCCGTACGATCCTCACGTCCGGCACGGTCCTCGTGGCGACGCTGGTCCTGTACCTGTTCGGTGGCCAGGGAATCCACGCGTTCGCGTTCACGATGCTCGTCGGGGTGATCACCGGCACCTACAGCACGGTGTACATCGCATCGCCGATCGTGCTCTGGCTGCAGGAGCGGTTCGCCGGCGCCGAGAAGCCGGCAGCGATGCGGTCGGCCGCCCGGGCGACCTGACGAGACACGACGCATCGGCCAGCCGGTCGCCAACCGTGGGGTATCCTTGCGGGGTGGCGCCGTGGACCTGGTTCCCGGCGCCCGCGGCGGAGGATGCCAACGTGGGCGTGTTGCGGGGAGTTCGCGTGGCTGGGGGGGTGGCCCTCGTGGCGCTGGGAACCGCCGTGGCGGCACCCCGGATCCAGGGCCTCGTCGCGCTGGATGCTCCGCTCCTGGCGACGGTCAGCGCCGATGGGCACGTGGCCAACCCGCCGCCGGGGCACGTGATTCCCGACGCGGCACCGCCGCCAGCTCCGTCTCCCGCGGCCGTTCCCGTCGCGGCTCCGCCAGCGCCGGCGTTGCCGCCCCCCGTGCCGCTTCCTGCGGTGTCACCGCCATCCGGGGCACCCACGCTCGGCATGGCGTACCGCTCGACGCTCGCCCTTCCGCCGCCACCCCTGCTCGATGTCGCGCCCCCGGCGGGGCAGGCCCCCACGGCCGCGGTGCCCGCCGCGGCCGCGCTCCAGCGTCCCGCGGCCGTGGCCAGCGACTTCGTGCGCGATGGCGACGACCTGACGACGATCGCGGTCCGTGTCTACGGCCATCCTGGTGCCGCGGGTGCGATCCTCGCCGCGAACCGCGACCGGATCACCGATCCGGCGCTGTTGCCCGTCGGTATCCCGCTGCGGCTGCCGCCGGCCTGGAGTCCGGCGGGTGACACAGCCTCCGCGCTCCCGGTGATCGCACCGCCCCGCCGGCCGGCGCGAGTGATCGTCGCGGCGGGAGAGACGTTCGAATCGCTGGCCCAGCGCTTCTACGGCAACACGGCCAACGCGCGGATGCTGTTCGAGGCCAATCGCGACCGTGTCCGCTCCCCCGCGCTGCTCACGGCGGGGACGGAACTGCGACTGCCCTGAGCGCCGGGACGGCCGACCGGCTCGGCGATCGTGTCAGGGGCGTGGCTGTGGCAGGACCGCTCCGAGAAACCCCTTGATCAGCTCCGCCGGGTCGGGGCGGCGCGAGGCGAGGAGTTTCTCGCCCGAGTCGTCGGCATCGATCTGGAGCAGCACGGCCGTGGCATCGGCCGGCTTTTCGAGCTTCGGGGCTTGGGCAGGGCCCGCACCCGTCCGCTGCTCGTACCACTCCTGGGGGCGGCCGCGCTTGAGTTGGTCGAACACGCGGAGGGCGTCCTTGTCGGCTCTCCCGGCGAGAACCAGGATCGGCACGTCGCGTTTCACAGTCTCCTGACCGAGCGCCGGCAGGATCGGCAACCCGCGCGGTGTCCAGGCCGGGCTGACCAGCACCAGGGCCTTGACCTGGCGTCCCTGGGGGCCCGACGCCAGGGGTGGCCACGAGGCGTCAGCGGCGGTCCATTGGGTGGCGAGCGTCGCTCCCGTGCCGATGCCGATGACGACGAGCCGGTCGAGGCCGGGGGCATCCCAGCCCGATTGCATGCGGAGGAAGTCGCGCACGGTCTCGATGTCGCCCCGCGCGTTGGCCTGGTCGCGCACCGTTCCCCCGGTGGAGGCGGCGATCGCCTCGAGGTCACCGCGCTTCAGGCTCTTCGCCTCCACTTCGACCTCCTTGCCTCCCGGACCGCTGCGCACGGTGCTGTCACCGTGACCGCGGAGGTCGGGGGCCACGACATGGCAGCCCGCCCGCTGCAGCGCCAGCGCCAACGGTTCGACCGAGGCATGGGTGCCGCCGAGGTCGTGGACGAGGATCACCGTCGGCTTCGGCGCGCCCCGCGGGCGCGGGGTGGCGGAGGCGGTGGCGTCCGGAGCACGGTACAGCCAGACGGCGAGTTTCACGCCGTCGGTGGTCTCGAGGTCGAGCGCCTCCGGCGCGGGTGGCACGGCGGGCGTGGCCGGGCGTGTCGGCGCCGCGGGGGGCGACTGCGATGCGGCGATGCCGGCGATGACGTTCCAGGCCACCAGCCAGTGGGCGGCATGGCGAAAGGCGACGCGGCATCCGCGGGGGAACTTCCAGGAAACGACGGTCGGAGGGGAGCCGAGATCGGCCATGGAGCACTCGTGAACGGGGGAGAGAATCGCGGCCGGGAGCGGTGGAGCGACGAAGGCGGAGCCCGGCGGTCGCCCCGGAGCGCGGCCGAGGAACGGAATCTCTCCGCCGGGGCGGGGGTGCCGAGTGACGCCGCCCTGCAGCGAGGAGATCGCTCGCTCCCCTTTTTTCAATGTCCCGCAAGCGTCGCCAGCGTCAAGGGTCGCGACTCAGGGGCGTGGCCACTCGTCCGCGGCGCCGGGCCAGCCGGCGGGGAAAACTGCGGAAAGCCGGTTTCAGTGGGCGATTTCCATTAGAATCGGGGCGAAGCAAGGGGACGACCAGTGGCCACCCACACCAGCCGGCTGACGATGGCTGCCGGATCCGCTGCGGCGGACGGCGGGGCGGCCTCGCCGTGGGCGATCCGCTCGGGCGACCTGCCGGCGCTGCTCACCAGCCTGCTGGTGCATGTGATCGTGCTTTTGGCGCTGGGGCTGGTCGTCGTCGACCCCGGGGCGCCCGCTCCATCCGTCACGGTCATCGAGTCGGCGGCCGTCGTCGAGGATGAGCTGCCGCTCGATCCCGAGGAAATGGTGGTCGCCGACGAACCCCTCGTCGAGGCCGGTGCCGGCCTCGATCAGTCCGCGGGGGTCGCCCAGGCCCTGGCGCCGGTCGTCGCCGACGTGTCGGTGACCCCCGTGACCGAGACCGATGTCGCCGGCACTGTGCAACTCGAGCCGCTCGACACCCTGCCCACCGCCCAGGCGTTCGACGAGAGGATCGTGGTCCGCGGTGCCACCGGGGTCGCCTCGACGGGTGCCGCCGGCGCCGTCGACCGTCTCACGGCCGAAATCGCCGCGTCGCTCGACCAGCGTCCGACGGTGGTCTGCTGGGTCTTCGACCGCTCGGTCAGCCTGTCGGCCCAGCGCCAGGAGATCGCCGGGCGGTTGACGCGGGTGTTCGACGAACTGGGCGCCAACCGCAGCCTCCGCAACCGACCGTCGCTGTCGAACCTCGTCGTCGCGTTCGGCAAGGACGTGCAGCTGCTCACTCCGAAGCCGACCGCCGAGGTCGCCGAGGTGATCGAGGCGATCAACGCCGTCCCGGTCGACGAGTCTGGCGTCGAGATGACGTTCCACGCGGTCCGCGCCGCCGCCGAGGCCGCCCGGATCTTCCGGACCTCGGCGCCGAAGCGCAACGTGATGATCGTCGTGTTCACCGACGAGGTGGGCAACGACGTCGATACGGCCGACGCCGCCACCAAGCTCTGCCTGACGCTCGGGATCCCCGTGTACGTCGTCGGCGTCCCGGCACCGTTCGGGATCCGCGAGGTGCGGATGAAGTACGTCGAGTTCGATCCGAAGTACGACCAGGGGGAGCAGTGGGCGGTCATCGAGCAGGGACCGGAGACCGGGTTTCCCGAGGTCGTCCACATCCGCTCCGACCGTCTCGCCGACGAGGCGATCGATTCGGGGTTCGGCCCGTTCCGCCTCTCCAAACTCTGCGCGGACACCGGAGGGATCTATTTCCGCGTCCACGGCAGCAGCGACCAGCGCGGCCGGGTGACCAACCAGATGATCCAGCCGATGCAGTCGCAGCTCCGCTACTTCTTCGACCCGCAGGGAATGATCGCTTACCAACCCGACTACCGGGCCCCCGCCGTGCAGGAGCAGGACATCCGCAGGAACAAGGCGAAGTCGGCATTGGTCGAGGCGGCCCGGTCCTCCCAGATCGACCCGATGGATTCGCCCCGAATGGTCTTTCCGCGCCAGGACGAGGGTGCGCTGGCCCAGCTCCTCACGGAGGCCCAGCGGACCGCCGCCCGCACCGCGCCGCGGGTCGACGACCTCCATTCCAAGCTGTCGGCCGGCCTCCCCGATCGCCCCGCCGTGACGGAGCGGCGCTGGCAGGCGGCCTTCGATCTCGCGCTCGGCCGCGTCCTCGCCGCCAAGGTCCGCACCGATGCCTACAACCAGATGCTCGCCCAGGCGAAGCTGGGGATGAAGTTCAAGGACGCGCGGAGCGACACCTGGACGCTCGAGCCGAGTGACGAGGTCAGCGTCGGCTCGCAGACGGAGAAGCTTGCCAAGCAGGCCCGTGAGCTGCTCGAGCGCGTCGTCGCCGAGCACGACGGCACGCCCTGGGCGCTGGTGGCGACCGAGGAGCTCCGCGTCCCACTCGGATACCGGTGGACGGAGTCGCACACCGGCGTCAAAGACCCGAAGATGCAGGACGGCAACGGCAACCCCGTGCCCACGGCCCCCAGCGACGACAAGAAACGGATGCTCGCTCCGCCGAAGCCGAAGCGGGATTTGAAGCGCCTCTGACCGGACCCGTCTCAGAACGACAGGTTGTCGTCGGCGAACTGCTCGCGGCTGTCGTACGCGTGGAAGCAGCGGGAGATGCGCTGGCCGAGGAGGTGGATGAACATCCCGCGGAACTGGGCCTCCGGCCGGTCGGTCACGGGGATCGCCCCGTCACGCGGGAAGCTGAAGTCGTCGAACCGCTTCTCGAAGACCATCTTGTCGGCGGCGATGTCGTAGACGCGCACGTTGGCGGTGGCCCGACCGCGGAGCAACGTCGATCCCTCGTGGAGGCGGAACTCTTCGAGGTCGATCCCGACGACCAGATCGGCGTCGAGCGACTTGCCGATCGCCCGGTAGTCGACCCAGGTGTTCTCGTCGACCCAGCGCGCCACCTCGTCCTGCGGGATGACCCGCGCCTGGCGGACGTTGCGCTCGACGAGATTGCCGACGGTGGTCGCCAGTTCGCGCGACGTGCCGGCGTCGCTGAACTGCAGTTCGACGATCGGCTTGCAGACCACGGCGACGTGCTTGCCTTTGAGCCCCGCGAACTCCGCGGGCACGTCTTTGGGCATGACGATGTAGGTCAGCGTCCCGAGCGCCGAGCAGCCGGCGAGTGCGGGGAGCAGCGCTGCCGCGAGCAGCAGGCGTGCCTGGGGCATGGGGCGGGCATGCATGCGCGTGGTCTCCGGGAGCCGGGGTGAGGCGGGGAGGGTACCGATCGGCCCCGGGGGGCTCAATGCCGCTTGGCGTCGGGTTCGCCGCCGCTGCGCCGCCGCGGCACAATCGGGGGATGGCTGCTGAATCGCCGAGCACCGGGGAGGAATCGTTCCTGACCGCATTGGCGGCGGGGCTCGACAGCTTGGGGTTTTGGGCAGGGCCGGCGGTCGTGGCCGTCTCGGGGGGGGCCGACAGCGTCGCCCTGCTCATCGGCATCGCGAAACTGGCGGCGCGGCGCGGATCCACGCCGCCGCTCACCGTCGCCCATGCGGTCCACGACCTGCGGCCGACGGCCGAGCACGACGCCGCCGTGGTCGCCGCGCTGGCGGGGCGTCTCGGGCTGCCCTGCCGGACGGGGGCGATCGCGGTGCGCGCGACGGCGCATGGCGGCGAAGGGGTCGAGGGGCTCGCCCGGCGCCTCCGCTACCGGTTCCTCCTCGACGTGGCGCGCGATGCCGGCGCGGGCAGCGTCGCCGTCGCCCATACCGCGGCCGACCAGGCAGAGACGATCCTCCACCGCATCGCGCGCGGGACGGGGCTCGTGGGGTTGGCGGGAATGCCGGCGCGCCGTCGGCTCGGCGACGGCGTCGAGCTGATCCGACCGCTCCTCGAGGTCCCGGCGACGGCGCCGCGCGCGTTCCTCGCCGGGCAGGGCGTGACCTGGTGCGAGGACGAAACCAACGCCGACCGGCGCTACGCCCGCAACTTCCTCCGCCACGAGATCCTCCCGCGCCTCGCGGCCGGATCCTATCCGTCGGTGCAGGCGAGCCTCGTCCGCCTCGGGAGACAGGCGGCGGCTGCCGCGGCGGTGCTCGAGGATGTCGCCCGCGGGCTGCTCGACGCCCATGCGACGAAGCGCGCCGACGGCGCGGTCGTGATCGACTCCGGCGCGCTGGCCGGGTGCGACCCCCACCTGGTCGCCGAGATGTTCGCCGTGCTGTGGCGCCGCGAGGGATGGCCGCGGAGGCACATGACCGACGGGCACTACCGGAGCCTGGCGGCGTTGGTCCGCCGCAGCGTCCGCGGCCGGATCGACCTTCCGGGGGGCGTGAGGGCCATGGCGATGAACGTCGACGGCCGATGGCACGTCGCGGTGGGTCCCCCGGAACGGTGCACGGACGAGTGATTCCGTCGTCCCGCGGGGAGCTGCCGTGGGGATCGGTCTCGATCGGGTCGTGTCAGTCGATCGTCTGGCGGCGGTAGCCACCGCGGCTGGCGAAGAACAGGAGTAACACCAGGTAGATCGCCGCCATGATCCCGGGGATGATCGCGTCGAAGCGAAGGGTGTTGCGGTCTCCCTCGATGCTTGCGGCGTGGACCGTCCGTTCGTCCGCGGTGAGCGTGTTCACCGCCTCGGCGACGACGCCCCCCTGCTTGGCGATGCCTTCCCGCGCCTCGGCCAACTTCTCGCTGATCGCGCCGAACTTCGCCCCGTCGAGCCCGGTGGCCTCGGTCGCCGGAATGCCGAGAAAGGTGCTCGGCTTGGCAGCCTTGTACTCGGCGTACACGGCCGGGGACGCCGCGCGCAGTGCTTCTCCGGCGAACCGATCCTTGCAGTAGCCGAGGCCGGGGCCGCCGATCAGCCCGGCCGACAGCATCCCGATGCCTCCCATGATCGAGATCGCCACCGCCCCGGTGCGTGGAAACTGGTCGGATGCGACGGCGAGCATCGTCGGCCAGAAGAACGTCTTGCCGACCGCATAGATCCCCAGGGCCACGAAGGCCAGGGGCAGGCTGTTGATGTTGGCCGAGAGCAGCAGGCCGACGCAGGCCAGGACTGAACAGGCCAGCAGCAAGCCGATCGGCGACAGCCCCATCTTGTTCTCGATGAAGTCGGCGCAGAATCGCAGGCCGAACATGATCGCGCTGGTCCAGATGAACAGCCACTTGCCCTGCTCGGAACTGAACAGGTTGCCGGTGATGTTCTGGATCCAGCCATCAGTGCCCAGTTCGACCGCGCCGACCAGCGCGTGGGTGATGAACAGGATGAACATCAGCACGCTGCCGATCGAGAACTTGGTGATGAACCCGATCGCGAGGAGCAGTGCTCCGGCGATACCGTACGAAACGATCGGTTGCAGTCCGAGCGGTCCGGCGAAGAACAGGGAGAGGAGATAGCAGACGACCAGGCCGCCGAGGATCCCTACGTCCTTGAACATGTCGGCGGTGCTGACACCCTTTTCCGAAGCCTCGGAGCGCGGCATGCGCTGTCCGAGGAACATCAGCCCGTAGATCAGCGTCGGCACGAGATACAGCGCCATCTGCAGCTTCCAATCGACCTTCATCTTGTCGTCGAGGATCCAGCCGGCGGCGCTGCCGAGGACCAGACCGGCGGGCCACGATGCGTGAAGGATGTTGAGATAATGGGCGCGGTTCTTGGGAAACAGCGTCGCGACCAGCGGATTGGCGACGGCCTCGAGCGTGCCGTTGGCCAGTGCGAAGATGAATGAGCTCCACGTCAGCATGCTGGAGGCGTTGTCCTTCGTGACCAGGAACGTCATCGCGGCCGACAGGACATGGAGCAGGAAGGCGGCGAACACGAGCTTCCCGTAGCCGATCCGGTCAGCGATCACTCCGCCGATGATGATCCCGAAGCAAAACCCGGTGAAGCCCTGCCCGGTGATGTTGCCGAGCTCCCCGGCGGTGAGCCCGTACTCCTTCCCCCAGTTGTCGAGGATGCCGCCGCGGATCGCGAAGCCGACGCCGGCGGCGAGGATCGCCATGAACCCGGCCCACAACAGCCGCTGGGCGTTGACTCCCGACGGGGAACCGGAGTCGCCGTGCCAGTTCGAGGATGCGGTGTCCATGCCGGGGCGCCTCCAGCGGCCAGAAGGGGAAGGGGGCTCGTGAACGCCCCGCGAGAGCGGGCACTATAGCAAGGGCGCGGAACGTGGGAAACGGGGCGAGCAGGGGGGGTGGGGATGCACCGCTTGACCCCATCCGCGACCGCTCCCTACCTTCCCGCCCCCTGACGCGGGCGGCAGCGCGCCGCCCCGCGCGCCGCCCCGTCGCGCCGGCATCCCCGTGACCACGGTCAACGACACCCTCTGGACGCTGGTGCGCTGGTCGGTGCCGCTGGCCGTCGCCGCGGTCGTCGCCGCCGGTGCGCTCGGGCCGGCGCGGCTCGATGCCGAGGTGCGGCGCCGCGTCGAGGAGCGCCTCGCCGCCACGTGGCCGGGACTCGAGGTGCGGGTCAACGCTGCCGTCGTCGAGGGGCAGGGGATCGTCGTCCGTGGCGTGACGATCGCCGATCCGTCGCTGCCGCACCAGTGGCGGCAGTTGGTGTGGGTCGAGGAACTGCGCCTCGCCTGCGGCACGAGCCTCGCCGAGCTCGCGGGGGGCACCCCGCGGATCACCGCCGCCCACGTCCGTCGGGGAGTGGTGCACGCCGTCCAGCGCGACGGCCGCTGGAGCGTCGCCCGGCTGCTCGGGGCGCGGCCCGGTGGCATGGCGTTGCCGCCGGTCACCGTCGAGGATGCGACGGTCGTCGTCGACGGGGTCGGCACCGCGGCACGGGTCACGCTGCGGCAGGTCGCGGCAGAACTGACCCCGGGCGCCGACGGTACCGCCCGGTTCCGCGGCAGTTTCGCCGGCGACGTCTTCGAACGCTGTTCGTTCACCGGGGTGGTCGCCACGGCCGCCGACACGTTCCATGTCGACGGACGGCTCGACGGGCTCGACGTCGGTCCGCGGATGGTGGCGCTGCTGCCGGCGCCGACGGCGCGGTCCGTCGCCGGCTTGACGAACGCCGTCCGCGGGCGCATCGGCCTCGAGTGGCGCGTCGACGGCATGCTGTCGACACCCGCGCTGGCGACGGTCGCCGTCGCGGGGCGGCTCGAGGGGGGGCAGTTCGAGCACCCGTCCTTTCCGTTCCCGCTGTCGGCGGCAGTCGCGACGTTCACCGCCGACCGGAGCGGGCTCACCGTCCGCGAGCTCACCGCCCACTCCGGATCGACGCTGGTGCGTGGGGGCGGCCGCCTCGAGGGGTGGTCGCCGACGGCCGATTTCGAAGCCGTCGTCGAGGCCGACCGGCTCGTCGTCGGGCGCCAGTGGGAGGGCTGCCTGCCCGAGTCGTGGGCGGCGCAGTGGAGCAAGCTGATGCCCAGCGGCGAGATCGACCTCCGCGCCCGCCTCGCCCGGCGCGGCGGGGCGTTCGAACCCAAGGTCACGATCCACTGCCGCGACGCGTCGCTGACACACTACCGCTTCCCCTACCGGATCGACCGCACGGTCGGCACCGTCACCCTCGACGGCGGGGCGCTGTCGATCCACCTCACCGGCCAGGCGGGTGGCCATCCGGTCCACGTCCAGGGAGCGTTTCGCAGCGGGCCGACCGGCACCGTCGGGTTGCTCGAGGTCCGCGGCGATTCGATGCGGGTCGACGATGCCCTGCTCGCCGCCCTGCCGGCGCGCAGCGCCGGCATCGTCCGGGCCCTCGAGGCCGAGGGGACGTTCGATTTCGTGTTCCAGCACGAGCGCTCCCCGGCGTTCCCCACCGGCCAGTCGAATCGGTTGGCGATCCATCTCGTCGACTGCAGCATGCGCTACGCCGGGTTCCCCTATCCGCTGTCACGCGTCACCGGTGACGTGCGCATGCACGACGGCCAGTGGACGATCCACGACGTCAGCGGGTGCAACGACACCGGCACGGTGCGCTGCTCCGGCCAGCTCGTCCCCGCGGCCGACGGCGACGGTGAGCTCGTGCTCCAGCTCGCCGGGACCGGCGTCGTGCTCGAGCGCGAGCTGCGCGACGCCCTGCCGCGGGGCGTGCGCGACGTCTGGGACGACCTCGATCCCCGCGGCAACGCCGAGTTCACCGCCACGGTGCGGCACCGCGTCAAGGCGCGCTCGACGAGCGTGGCCCTCGAGGCCCGGCCGACCGGCGACACGGTGTCGATCGAGCCGAGCTGGTTTCCGTACCGTCTCGAACGCCTCCAGGGGAGGCTCACCTGGGAAAACGGCTGGCTGCGTTTCGACGACGTCCGCGCCGCCCACGACCGGACCACCGTCGCCGCCGCGGGAACCTGCCGCTTCACCCCGGATGGTGGCTGGCACGTGGCATTCCAGCGGCTCTCCGCCGACCGCTTCCGCGCCGACCAGGATCTCCTCCAGGCGCTGCCGGCGGGGCTCCGCGCCAGCGTCCAGGCCGTCCGGCCGCGCGGGCTGCTGTCGATCGACGGCACGCTTGACATCTATTCCACGGCGCTCGCCGCGGACGGCCGCCCCGGTCCCGCCGCCGCCACCTGGGACATGCGCTTCGACATGGAGCAGGGGGGGCTCGACGTCGGGGTCGCGCTCGACCACGTCCACGGCGGCGTCCGCCTCACCGGGGCCGCCGACGGCCGCACCTGGCACGCCTCCGGCGACGTGGCGATCGACAGCGCGTGGTGGCGCGGCCACCAGCTCACCGACGTCAACGGCCCGTTCAGCGCCGGTCCCGACGGCGTCCGCTTCGGCACCGCCGCCGTCCAGCAGGTCACCGTCGCGCCGCGCCGGCTGGTGGCGACGATGGCCGGCGGCGTGCTAACGCTCGACGGCACGGTCGCCCCGGGCGCCGGCGGCGGCTTCACCGTCGCCCTCGCCCTCGGCCAGGCCGACCTCGAGCAGCTCACCGCCGACGGCGGCGGGCCGGCGGCGACGCCCTACCGCGGGCGCGTCCACGCCGTCGCCGAGCTCACCGGGTCGCGGTCGGGCGAGTACTCGTTGGCGGGCCGCGGGCAGGTCCGGCTCCGCGACGCCGACATCTACGAACTGCCGGTGATGGTCGCGCTGCTCAAGGTGCTGCAGGTCAAGGTCCCCGACCGGCGGGCCTTCAGCTCGAGCGTCGTCGACTTCCGCGTCGAGGGTCCGCACGTCTACCTCGACACCATCGAACTGGCTGGCGACGTCATCAGCCTCGTCGGTAACGGCGAGATCGACTTCGACTCGCGCGTCAGCCTCACCCTCCGGCCGATCATGGGGGACGCCGAGGCGCAGTTGCCGGTAATGAAGCGCGTGCTCGGGGGCGCCAGCGGCCAGTTCATGCTCGTCCACGTCGACGGCACGCTCACCCAGCCGGAGATCAGCACCGAGGCCTTCCCGACGCTGACGGCGGCCCTGCAGCAGCTCCAGTCCCAGCAGGCGACGAGGACCGCCGCCGTCGGGCCGGCGCTGGTACGGTAGGCCACGTCCGTCGCCCCTGCGGAGATCCCCGACCATGCCGACCGACACCCTGCGGTTCGTGAAGATGCACGGAGCGGGCAACGACTACGTGTACGTCGATTGCTTCCGCGAGCCGACGCCGGCCGATCCGGCGGCGATCGCACCGCTGATCGCCGACCGGCACCGTGGCGTGGGCGGGGACGGCTTGATCCTCGTGCAGCCGTCCTCCGTCGCCCAGGCGCGGATGCGGATGTTCAACGCCGACGGCAGCGAAGCGGAGATGTGCGGCAACGGGATCCGCTGCGTCGCCCATCTGGTCGTGTCGCGCGGCCACGCCCCCCCGGGGCCGGTGACGATCGAGACCGGCCGTGGCGTGCTCACCGTCGTCGTCACCCCGCAGGGCCCGCGGAAGTCGGTCGTCCGCGTCGACATGGGGGTCCCGATCCTCGTGCCCGACGTGGTGCCCGTCGACCATGCCGCCGCGGTCACCGGCGCACCTCGCCATGGAACTCCGATTGTCGACGAGCCGACCGCGACGCTCGGTCCTGCCGAGCCCTGGTGGGACGCGGCGGGCCTCGACCCACGATTGACGGCGGTGTCGATGGGCAACCCCCATGCCATCTACTTCTGCCGCGACGTGGCCCGCGTACCGTTGGAGGCGATCGGACCGCGCGTCGAGCGCCACGCCGCGTTTCCCCAACGCACCAACGTCCACTTCGTCACCGTGCTGGGGTGCGACCGGGTGCGGATGCGGACCTGGGAGCGCGGCAGCGGGATCACGCAGGCCTGCGGGACCGGTGCGGCGGCGGTCTGCGTGGCGGCGGTCCTCTGTGGCCGGGCAGGCCGCGCGGTGGTCGCCGAGCTCCCCGGCGGTGAATTGGCACTGGACTGGGCCGAAGGGGGGGGCGTGGCGATGACCGGGCCCGCCGAGGAGGTGTTCGTCGGCGAGTGGTACGGCGGCTGACCCGCGCGCGGGGCGGTGGCCCCCGTGCCCCGAAGCGAACCTGGAGGACCTGTCGCGATGAAGATCACGTCGCCCCTCGCCATCGGCGCCACCTCCCTGGTGGCGACGGCCGCCATCCGCCACTGGATGGCGACGCTCGACTACCGCGCCGACTTCGGCGATCCCACGGTCGATCCGGTGCATCCCGACTTCCGTGGCGCGAAGATCTTCGTGTTCTGGCACGAGGCGATCCTCCTCCCCCTCCACCTCCGCGGGCATGCCAACATCGCGATGCTGCTGTCACGGCATTGGGATGCCAACGTTCTCGACAAGGTGGCGCGGATGATGGGGTTCGGCGTGGTCCGCGGCAGCACGTTCCACGGCGGTTCGGTGGTCCTCCGCCAGCTCGCCGAACGGGCCCGCACCGGCAACCTGACGATCACCCCCGACGGTCCGCGCGGTCCACGGCGCCGGCTGGCGACCGGCTGCGTCTACCTCGCCGGCACGTTCCGCATCCCGCTGGTGGCGATGGGGTTGGGGTTCGACCGGCCGTGGCGCCTCCGGACCTGGGACCGGTTCGCGGTGCCGCGCCCCTGGTCGCGGGCCCGGGCGGTGGTCAGCCGGGCGATCCACGTGCCCGAGGGACTCGACCGTGACGGTCTGGAGTGGCACCGCGCCGGGATCGAGCGGCTGTTGGTCCGGCTCTCCGACGACGCCGAGGCGTGGGCGACGTCGGGCGCCGACCGCCCGGGGGCATCGCGCGTGCGCCGCGAGCCATCGCGGGTCGCCGACTGGGCGGCGGCGCTGCCCGGCCCGGCAGGCGTGCCACTCGCCGACGAGCTGGCCCGCACGGAGCTCGCCTCGGCAGCCGGTGAGCGTGCCACCGCGACGGCGACCTCGGCGCGGCTCGCCTCCTGACAGCCGACGGGCATTGATCCGCCGGTGCGTGTCTCCCCCCACCGGCTGCACGTTTTCGACACGTCGCGCGGATGTCAACGACTGACGGCTGCACCAGCGCGCGAGCTGCGCTCTTTTTTCCCGTGCGACGCCGCAATGCTGTCATGAATTGACAGCACGCGATGCCCCCCTATACTCCGCCTCGTTCGTCACGTCTGGGAAGCGATTCCCGCGGTGGCGGCGCCTGCCGATGGATGCAGGTCGCCTATCTGGAACGACCCCATGGCACGGACGGCCAGATCGCTTCGCGCGTCGTCGCTGCACGAGGAGTCGAGCCGTCCTCAGGCCGGCGGGGATCGGTCGCCGACCGCGTCCGGGGGAGGGCTCCGGGTCGTCGATGATCGGGCCGCTGGGTGTGTCGCCGTCGAGGCGACGGAGCAGTTTCGCGCGGCGGTGCGCCGGCGCATCGGACCCGAGCGGTTCTCCGTCTGGTTCACAGAGGGCACCGCGATCGAAGTTCTCGAAGCCCCGTCCGGCAGCCGGACGGTGCGCGTGGTCGTCGGTGGGGCGTTCGCCCGGCAGTGGCTCGAGCGCAGCTTCCACCCCGACCTCGTCGCCGCCGCCCGGGAGGTGATCGACGGGGCGGCCACCGTCGAGTGGGTCACGGCCGTGCCGGCGTGCGCCCCGGAAGGCTTGCCGGCCGGCGGTGATGCGGCCGCCGTTCCCGAGGCCGGGGAGATCACCGCGACGGCCGGCCGCGGGGCGCTGATGCCGCTGGCGCCGCCGGTTGACGAAAAGCGGTCCGTCGCGCCGATCCCGTGCGATGCCGCCATCGGCGTCGGCCGTCCGTCCGAACCGGGGCGCGGTGTTCCGGGTGCCCGGCTGGCGGAGTTCGTCGTCGGCGCCGGCAACCGAATGGCGTGGACCGCCGTCGAGATGGCGCTGGCCCGACCGGGACAGGTGTCACCGCTGGTGATCGTCGGCCCGGGAGGGTGCGGGAAGACGCACCTCGTGGACGGGCTGTGCGAGCGCGTCCGGCACCGTGCCGCGGTCGGTGCGGTCGTCGCGCAGACGGCGGAGCAGTTCACGACCGCGTTTCTCCAGGCGCTGCACGGAGGGCAGGCAGCCGCATTCCGGCGCACCTGCCGGGCGGCGGAACTGTTCGCCATCGACGACCTGCAGTTCTTCGCCGGCCGCAATGCCCGGGCCACGGTCACGGAGCTGTGCCACACCATCGACGCCCTGCTGCGCCGTGGTCGCCAGGTGGTGCTCGTGGCCGATCGCGACCCCGACACGATCACGGAATTGGGAGCCGACCTCCAGGCCCGTCTCCGCGGCGGCATCAGCGCGCGGATCCAGCCGGCCGACGAGGCGTCGCGCCGCGGGATCGTCGTCTCGTTGGCCGCCCGACGGGGGCTCGAACTGCCCGACGACGTCGTGGCCTTCGTGGCCACCAGGCTGGTCCGCCATTCGCGGGAGTTGGTCGGCGCCGTAAACCGCCTCGAGGCGGCCAGCAAGATGCTCGGAATGCCGATCGACGTCGGGCTGGCCGAGGAAGCCCTCGCCGACCTGATCCGCTCGTGCCACCGCGGTGTCCGGATCGCCGACGTCGACCGGGCGGTGTGCACGGCGCTGGGGCTGGCCCCGGGCTCGCTCCAAGCGCGCTCGAGGGGGCGCGCGGTGAACCACCCGAGGATGCTGGCGATGTTCCTGGCGCGGCGGCACACGGCAGCCGCGCTTGCCGAGATCGGCGGCTACTTCGGCAGGCGCAGCCACTCGACGGTGTTGTCGGCCCACAAGACTGTCGCGGCTTGGCTCGCGACCGACCGCCCGCTGATGCTCGCCGACGCGACGTGGCGAGTCGCCGACGTGATCCGCCGCGTCGAGGATCTGCTGCTCGTCGGCTGACGGGCTTCGCAGGCGTCAGGTCGCCTTGTAGCTGAGGACCGGCCGCAGTTCGCGTTCGACGGCGGTCAACTCGCGCTGGGCGCGCATCACGGCGCGGATGTCCTTGTAGGCCGACGGTGCCTCGTCGCGCAGCTGGCCGGCGCGGCGCGCGTCGAACCATACGCCGTGCATCTCCCGCACGAGCCGGCCGGCGTCGATCCGCTCCGCCGCCGTGCCGCGGGGAAGCGCCCGGCCGGCGCCGTGGGAGCTCGACTCGAGCGCCGCCGCGAAGCCCCGTCCGACGGTGTGGAAGCTCGCCGTCCCCATCGACCCTGGTACCAGCCCACGCTCGCCCGCGCGCGCCGACAGGGCCCCCTTGCGGTGCACGAGCAGGTCGACCCCGTCGTGCGACTCGGCGCGGACATGGTTGTGGTCGCAGTCGACCAGCGTCCCCCATTCCGCCGTGGCGCCGCACACGGTCCGGAGGATTTCGGCAGCCGCCCGCGCGATGCACGCCCGGTTGGCACGCGACCACTCCCGCGCCCAGGCGACGTCGTCGAGGTACGCCCGGCCCACCGCGGTGGTGGAATCAAGCGCGGCCAGCCCGCCATCGTCCACCGGCACCGCGGTGCGGCGGTGCCAGGCGTCGATCGCCCGGCCGATGCCGCGCGAGCCGCTGTGGACCATCAGCCACAACCACCCCTCCTGGTCGGCCTGCAGTTCGAGGAAGTGATTGCCGCGGCCGAGTGTGCCGAGCTGCCACGCGCCGTCCCGCCGCGCGGCGCGCGCGAGGGCCGCGGCCGAGAGGCGCTCCGGGTCGGGCCCACCCACGGCGTCCGCACGCCGCCGTTTGAGCGCCGGCACCACCCCGCGGAACCCGCGGAGGATCTCGAGCGCGGTGGCCTCGGCGGCGAGGATGTCGGCCGCCGCGTCGAAGCGCAGGGCCGCCATCCCGCAGCCGATGTCGCCACCGACGGCCGCCGGGTAGACGAGGCCGGACGTGGCGACGGCGACTCCGACGCAGACGTCACCTGACCGGTGGACGTCGGGCATCACCGCCACCTGCCGGACGTCGGCCGATCCGGCCAGCCGGTCGATCGAACGGCGAACGTCTGCGGCGAGCGGCGCGACCAGCCACGTCCGCGGTGTCACCGGCGATGGGGAATGCGTCATCGGTGATCCTCCGCGACCCGGGGCACGGCGTACTCGAACAGCAGTGCCGGCGCACGCTTGCGCGTGATCGCCGCGGCCACGCCGGCGCGCAGCATCCCCGAGCGCGCCTGGAGGCGCTCGAGAACGCTGCCGGGATCGGGAGGCGTGTCTCCCGGTGCCGCGCCGACGATCACGAGCAGCTGCGTGGCGTCGGGGGCGGGAAGCACTTGGACGACGTGGAGGTCGCGGAGGATGTCGTCGCCGCAGTCGCCGAGAAGGAGATGAAGGGCTTCGGCGACCTGACGGCAGAGCTGGAGGTCCTTTCGATTGACGGCGGAGGAACGGGGGAACGACGGCTGGTCGTCGCCTTCGGGCGACGGGAAACGGGACGAACGACGACGGAGCGAACGGCGGCTGGCCATGGGGTTTTCCCGGGAGAGTTGTCGGACGTGGCAGTGGAAGGATGCGGCAGCCGAAAACGACAGGTTTCCGGAGCTGCCTCGTGGGCCGCGGGGGGCGCGCGATGTCGCCGACGGTCGCCGGAGGGGCAACACGAAAGGCGATGTCAGACCTGCCACCGGAAACTGCGGGAAACCGGCGAAAACCGGAGATTTCCCGGAGGAGCGAGCGGGTGGGCTCGGAACCGGATCACCAGGGGAGCGGGCCCGTGATGGCGGATCGGACGGGGAACGTCCGATCGAGCGGTTCAGCCGGCCAGCGGCAGGCGGTCGACGACGGCAATCAAAGCGATCGCGTGCATGATTCACCTCCGCCCGCGGGTGGGCAGCAGCACAAAAGCCGCAGGATCATCGGCCGATAAGCAACCATACTTCAGTCGATCGCGGCGGGCAAGCACGGTCGAGCGCGGGCCGGCGATCACCGCCACTCAGGGGCCGGCAAGACGTTCCTCGAGGCTCGCCTTGTAGCGCAGGCTCGACTCGGCACCGCTGAACCCGACGACCCGCCGGTCGATCGTCGTCGACCGGCTCGCGACCCGACCCCGTTCGATGTCGAAGCGGATCGTGCCGTCCCAGATCCGTTCCAGGAGCCGGGCCTCCACCCGTGGGTCGTCGATCGGGGTGAGCACGGTGGTGTCGACGTGGATCACGGCGACGCCGTCGCGGAGCTCGTCGAGACGGTAGCGGAGCCGCGTCCGGACGGCGCGACGGGGCCCCCCCGGAACTTCGACGACGACCTCCTGGGGCACCGTCCATTCGGCGCCGACCGCGACCGGCCCGTCGGGCAACGGCACCACCATCAGGTCACCGGTCGCGGGCGGAGGCTGGGGGCGGAGTTCGCGGCGCTCGAGGACGCGCCCGGCACGATCGATGACCAGCCGCGTGAGCGGGATCCCCAGGCTGTCGGCGAACGTCTCGTAGCCCGGGGGGGGTGGGCTGGAGTCGGTGCTGCGCCACCGCGTCTCGCCGCGGTCACTGGTGCGCGACGTCATCGAAACGTCGTCGACCGAGTGTTCGATCGTCGTCCGGCCCATGTCGTCGACGTCGGTCACCCGCCACCGCTTCGTCGAATCGGTGGCGGTCTCGACGGCCTGCCGCGTGCCCGCGACCGTCGTCTCGGTGAGCGCCCGGTGGGCGACCGACATCGGCAGCACCTCGCCGGACCGGAACCGGTATTCGAGGCGCACCGGGCCCGGTTCGTCGGCGTGTCCCCGACCACCGGCGGCGAGCGTGATGCCGGCCAGGAGGAATGCGACCGCGCCGCACCGACGGCCACCATGACGCGCTTTCCCGTCCCGTCCCCAGGCAGCCCCGCGTGCGACCATGCCTCGTCTCCTTGCCAGCAGGACGGGTCCGGGCCACTGCGGCGTCGGACGCTCCGGGAGTCCATTCACCGGGCCCGTCTCATCCCGGTGGGCCGGCGCGCGTGAACCGCGGGCCGGTCGCCTGGAACCCTCCACCCCAATGAAGTTTGTCGCGCAGCGTGCGATAGTAGCCGCGATCGCTGGTCTCGACGAGCGTGAACCGCGGTGCCGCCCGCTGCACGGCGACGTAGTCGCCCTCCTCCAGCCCCGTGACCACCTGGCCGTCGACGACGCAGGCCGAGCCGGCGTTCGGGTGGGGGACGAACAGGTCGTAGATCCGCTCGGCCGAATCGACGACGGGCCTGTTGCTCAGGGCGTGGGAATTGAGCGGATTGAAGATGAACGCATCGAGATCCTTCCGCACGATCGGCCCGCCGGCCGACAGGTTGTAGGCCGTCGAGCCGACGGGGGTGCTGACGATCAACCCGTCGCAGCGGTAGGTCGTGGCGTACTCGCCGTCGACGTTGAGCACGATCTCGATCATCGAGAACGGCGGACCGGCGAGGACCGAGACGTCGTTCATCCCCAGTTCACGGTGGATGGTGACACCGGCCCGGCGCACGTGGCATTCGAACAGCATGTGATCGACGAGCCGGAACCGCCCTGCCTCGATCGCGGTGATCGCGCTCTCGACGTCCCCGTGAGGGTGGTCGGCGAGGAATCCCAGCGTTCCGAGGTTGACGCCGAGGACCGGCACCTGGTGGTAGGCCATCCAGCGGGCCGTGTGGAGGATCGTGCCGTCACCGCCGAGCACGATCACCAGGTCGGCATCGCGCAGCACCGGCGCGTCGTCGCGTTCGGGCGCCCCGGATCGCGGATCGCGCCGCGGCACGGTCGCGGTCCAGGCGCGATGGCCCCGTCCGACAAGGTATGCCGCCAGCCGCTCGGCCTCGGTCGCGATCGTGGCCGAGGCCGAGGAGGCCACCAAGGCGATGGCGAGGTCGCCGGCGTGGGGGCGTTCGGGCTCGAGGCGACGGGGGGCTGGCATGCGGATTCCACGCGCGGCTCAACGGCCCGCGACCGGCGTCGCGAGGCTCGCCGCCTGCCGGCCGGCGAGCGCGCGGCAGCGGGCCGCGATCCCGGCCGCGTCGAGTCCGAGCTCGGCGAACAATTCACCGCGCTCGCCATGTTCGACGAACCGATCGGGCAGACCGAGGCGGACCACCGGCGGAAGGACGAACGCCCCGCGCGGTGCGGCGGCCTGGGCATCGGCGCAGGCCTCGAGCACGGCGCTCCCGAAGCCGGTCGGCAGGGCGTTTTCCTCGACCGTCACGACCCATGGAGCGGCTTCGATCCGCTCGACGAGGCGCGGATCGAGGGGTTTGACGAACCGCGCGTTGACGACGCCGACGTCGAGCCCCTCCTCGGAGAGGAGGGCCGCCGCCTGGAGGCTCGCGCCGACGAGGGTCCCGCAGGCGACGATCAGCCCGTCGCCGCCGCCGCGTATGAACTCGGCGGTCGCGGAGGCGATCGGGGCGCGCTCGCCACGGTGGTGATCGACGACCGCCTTCGGGTAGCGGATCGCCACCGGCCCCGGCTGGGTCAGCGCCCAATCGAGCATCGCCGTCATGTCGTGTTCGTCGCCCGGCGCGAGGACGGTGATGTTGGGGAACAGCCTCAGGTAGCCGAGGTCGTAGGACCCGTGGTGGGTCGGTCCGTCGGGACCGGTGAGACCGGCGCGGTCGAGCATGAACACGACGGGCAGGTTCTGCAGGCAGACCTCCTGGAAGATCTGGTCGTAGGAACGCTGGAGGAAGGTGCTGTAGATGTCGACGATCGGCCGGCAGCCGACCTTGGCCTGCCCGGCCGCGAAGGCGACGGCGTGCGACTCGCAGATCCCGACGTCGAAGAACCGCGTGGGAAACTCGGCACGGACCGGCTCGAGTTTGTTCCCCTGGCACATCGCCGCGGTGATCACCGTCACGGTCTGATCGCGGCGCATCGCCTTGGCGATCGACTCGCTGGCGACGTCGGTGTAGGTCCGTGCCGTCGACTTCTTGATCGCGATCACGCAGTCGTCGTCGTCGCATTCGAACGGCGCCGGCGTGTGGAAGAACACCGGATCGTCGGCGGCCGGCTTGAAGCCGTGCCCCTTCTCGGTGAGGACGTGGAGGAGGACCGGCCCCTCCTCGTCCTTGACGAGCTGGAGGTAGCGGATCAAGCCGGGCAGCGAGTGACCGTCGACGGGGCCGAAATAGCGCACCCCGAGGGCCTGGAAGAGCATGCCGCCGTGGAGCGTGGCCTTGAGCGAGTCCTTGACGTTGAGCAGCATCCGCTCCATCGACTCGCCGACCATCGGCACGCCTTTGATGATCTCGCCGGCCTGCTGCTTGATCCCGCGGTACCAGGGATTGGTACGAATCACGTCGAGATACTCCGCCAGTGCACCGACGCGCGGGCAGATCGACATCTTGTTGTCGTTGAGGATCACCAGGAGCCGCTTCTTGAGGAAGCCGGCGTTGTTGAGCGCCTCGAAGACGATCCCCGAGGGAAGGGCGCCGTCGCCGATCACCGCCACGCTCCGCCGGTCGTCGCGCCCACAGAGGTCGTCGCCGCTGGCCAACCCCAGCGCCGTCGACACGCTCGAGCCGGCATGACCGGTCATGAACAAGTCGTAGGGGCTCTCGTCGGGGTTGGGATACCCCATCAGCCCGCCGCGCGTGCGGATCGTCGCGAACCGTGCGAACCGGCCGGTGATCAGCTTGTGGGGATAGATCTGGTGACCGGTGTCCCAGATGAGGCGGTCGCGGCTGAAATCGAACACCTTGTGGAGGGCCAGGCACAGCTCCACCACGCCGAGGTTCGACGCGAAGTGGGCCGTCCGGGTCGTCGCCACCTCGCACAGGCTCCGCCGCATCTCCGCGGCGAGCTGCTCGAGCTGCTCGATCGACAGATCGGCCAGATCCCTCGGAGACATGATCGACGGAAGGAGCCGCGTCATCGCCGGTACGTCCTTGTGGCTGCGGGGAACGGTCGGAGCGGGTGTGGAACGGGGCTGGTCGGCAGCGGGCGGCCGGAGGACGGGGGTCAATGATCCCGGGCGACGATCCACTCCGCCAGCCGACCGAGTGCCGTGGCACGGGTGCCGAGGGTGGCGGTCACGGTTTTTGCCGAAGCGGCGAGGTCGGCGGCCCGACGGCGGCTCGGTTCCAGTCCGGCGACGGTGGGAAAGGTGAGCTTGCCCCGTCCCGCGTCCTTGCCGACCCGTTTGCCGACGGTTGCCTCGTCCCCCTCGGCATCGAGGAGATCGTCGGCGATCTGGAAGGCGAGGCCGAAGTGGCGTGCGTACTCGTCGAGCAGCGCGAGGCTGGGCTCGTCGGCTTCCAGCGCCAGTCCGCCGAGGATCACCGCGGCCCGGAACAGCGCCCCGGTCTTGCGGCGATGGACCCGCTCCAGCCACGCCAGTTGGTCCGCTGCCGTTGCGGTCGACAGATCCGGCTGCCAGCCGCGCTCGAAGGCGAGGTCGTCGGCCTGCCCTCCGACGAGCGCGTCGGGACCGGCTGCGGTGGCCAGCACTCCCAGCGCGCGGGCGGCGGTCGTCGCCGGCATGCCGCCCGCCAGGACGGCGAATGCCCGCGCTTGGAGGGCATCGCCGCAGAGGATCGCTGTCGCCTCGTCGAACGCCCGGTGGCACGTCGGGCGGCCCCGTCGCAGGTCGTCGTCGTCCATCGCCGGGAGATCGTCGTGGACCAGCGAGTAGGCGTGGATCATCTCGACTGCCACCGCCGCCGGGGCCGCCGCCTCCCAGGCCGCAGCACGCGACAATCGGTCGGGCGCGACCGCCTCGGCGGCCCACAGCACGAGTGCCGGACGGAGCCGCTTGCCCGGCGCGAGCAGAGCATAGCGCATCGCCTCTGCAAGCCGGGGCGACGAGTCGCCGGAAGTCGCCAGTGCACCGTCGAGTCGCGGATCGACGAACGCGCGGACGGCCGCCAATTCAGCAGCCGGGTCGGCCGCGGCCACCACCGAGGACGATCCGACCGCTGGCATGACGTGGCTCGAGAGGGACACCGGGGCGGGCGGACGGCCACGTGGTCGTGGGCGGTGGGTCACTGACCCCGCCCCCCGGCTCCCCATCCCGGCCGGGACCACCTGCGATCGGGTCGACCGGTCACTGGTACTGACCGGGCCCGGGGAATCATGATCAAAAACGCGAGAAACTTCGAGAAAGTTTAGACGCCGGGCGGCGAATCGTCCATCCCGGGAAGCCGCCGAGTCCGCCCCGCACGTCCGGTGGTCCCCGTGGCGGAGCGGTCGGGCTTTGCCGGTCGTCCGGCAGCCGCCGATGGATCGGGACCGGCTGGCAGACCGCTCTCGCCACGTGCCGGGGGATCAGCAGCGGCAAGCATTTCGACGCGCTGTTCGCAGGCCGACAGTTGGTGGTGGAGCTGCCTGATGAGGACGATCCCCCGCTCGTAGGCGTCGATCGACTCCACCAGCCCCAGTTCGCCAGCCTCGAGTTGGTCGACGATCCGGGCGAGTCGCTCCAGACCGGCCTCGAACGAAGTCGACTGCGCCGTCTTTTCCTGTCCGGCGATCGGCGTGGACGAGGGAGGTTGTTCGGCCGCCGGAGGGGGGCCGGGTTCAGGCTCGTCGCGGCGTCGCATGAAAAGTCCCTCGAAAAGCCTGCCGCACCGGCGGCGGTGGCGGGTTCACCGGGCCCCGGTGTCACCGCACCGGGCCCCGTCTGTTCGGTCGTCGGGGATGATCCGCTCCACCACGCTCTCGACGCGCCCCTGTGCCAAACGCGTCGACAGCCTGTCGCCGGTAACCAGGCCAGCGACGTCGCGGAGCACCAGCGTCTGGTCCACGCCGCGTGCGACGGTGGTCACCGAATACCCGCGCGCGAGGATCCGCAGCGGGCTGACTCCCTCGACGCGCGCGGTCGCGGCGGCGAGCCGCTCCCCCGCCCGGGCCAGTGCCACGGCGGCGGCACGGGCGACGCGCTCCTGCCCGGCGACCACGGCCGCCCGGCGATCGGCGACGAGCCGCCGCGGGACCGACAGCGCCCGGGAGCAGGCGAGTCGATCGAGCCTGACGCGCTCCGTTTCGATCCGTCGGGAGATCAGCGCGGCCAGACGCGGCTCGAGTGCCGCGAGGTTGGCGAGCAGCGGACGGCGGTCGGGGCTCAGCCGGACTGCCGCATCGGTCGGCGTCAGGGCGCGGACGTCGGCGACCAAGTCGCAGAGCGTGACGTCGGTTTCGTGGCCGACTCCCGACACCACCGGTACCGGACAGGCGGCGACGGCCCGGGCCACCGCCTCCTCGTTGAACGACCACAGGTCCTCGAGACTACCGCCGCCGCGGACCACGGCGACGGCTTCGACGGGGGGCTGCAGGCGACCGGCGCGGGCGATGGCGGCCGCCACCTCGTCGGCGGCTCCGGCGCCCTGGACCCGCGCCGGTACCACGACCACTGCACAGGCGGGCCAGCGTGCCGCGAGCGTTTCGAGGAAGTCGGCGATCGCCGCACCGGCGGGGCTGGTGACCAGCGCGATCCGCCCCGGCGCCGTCGGCAGCGGACGTTTCCGGTCCTCGGCCAACAGCCCCTCGGCGGCGAGCCTGGCCTCGAGCTGCCGGAGCCGCGCCTCGAGGGCCCCCGTGCCGACGGCATGGAGGCGATCGATCGAGAGCTGGTACGTCCCGCGCGGAGCGTAGACCTCGAGGCGGCCATGGCAGACCACCGCCAGCCCGTCGACCGGCTCGAGGGCGAGCCCGGGAAGCGTGGCCCGCCAGATGACGGCGCGGACCACCGAATCGTCGTCCTTCAGCGAAAGGTAGAGGTGCCCCGACACGGCGCGGACGAGGTTGGAGACCTCGCCACCGACCCAGATGTCGGTAAAGCCCGGTTCGAGGCGGTTCTTGACGCGGGCGTTCAGCTCCGACACGCTCATGGCCGCCGGTGGATCACGGCCGAAAGTCAGCGGAATCCCCTTCATGCCCGGGCAGTCTAGCAGCACCGACCGAGCCGCGCCGGCCGCCAGCCGCGCCGCCCTGTTGGTGGTGTTCCTCACCGTGTTCATCGACCTGCTCGGGTTCGGGATCGTGCTCCCGGTGATGCCGCGGCAGGCCGAGCCCTACCTGCGGGCGCTCGGACTGACCGATCCGGCCATCGGGGCGGTGATCGGCATCCTGTTCTCGACCTTTTCCCTGATGCAGTTCCTGTTCAGCCCGCTGTGGGGGCGGTTGTCGGACCGGGTCGGGCGCCGTCCGCTGCTCCTCCTCAGTCTGGCCGGATCGGTCGTTTTCTATGCCCTGTACGCCCTCGCGGTGACGGTCCCCTCCGACCCGGTGCCGTCGCGGCAGCAGGCAGCCCTCGCGATCGGCCTGATGCTCCTGTCGCGGGTCGGAGCCGGGATCGCGGGGGCGAGCGTCGGAACCGCCGCTGCCGTGATCGCCGACTGCACCACGCCCGCCAATCGCGCCCGCGGCATGGCCCTGATCGGGATCGCTTTCGGGGGAGGCTTCACGCTCGGGCCGCTGATCGCGTACTTCGGTTTGGCGCTGTTCCAGCAGCGGCCGTGGGGAGTGGGAGCGATCGCCTCGGCGCTGTCGGCCGTGGCGTTGCTGATTGCGGCGCTCGTGTTCCGTGAGACGCGCCCTGAAGGGGGCGCGGGGGAGCGGCAGCGGACCGGGCTGTCGCGGATGACGGCGGTGCTGGCGATGCCCGCCGTCGGCAGCCTCGTGCTCGTCTACTTCCTCTCGATCGTGGCCTTCGCCAACTTCGAAGCGACGCTGGCGCGACTGACGAAGGCGGCCTTCGGAATGGACGACAACGGCAATTTCCTCGTGTTCGCCTTCATCGGCCTGATGCTCCTCCTCGCGGGGGGCGCCTATCGGCCGCTTGCGAAGAGATTTCCCGAGCAGCGGATGCTCGCAGCCGGTGTCGGCCTGCTGGTGGTCGGGCTCGGCCTCCTCGGATTCATCGCCTGGTGGGTGTACCGCGACGGCAACGCGGCCGGGAACCGGTGGCTGATGACGCTGTTCTACGTCGCTGCCGCGATCGCGGTGGCGGGGTTCGCCTGCGTGAACCCCTCCGTATCGGCGCTGATCTCACGGCAGGCAGACGCGACGCGGCAGGGGGAGGTGCTCGGTGTGAACCAGTCGTTCGCGTCGTTGGGCAGGATCATCGGTCCGTTCCTCGGATCGGTCCTGTTCGGCCTGCACCCGTCGCACGTCCTCCCGTACGCCGCCGCGGTCGCCGTGCTCACGGGCGTGGCGCTGCTCGTCGTGCGGCTGCAGACGATGCCCGACCGTGCGGCCACTTCCGGGGGATGACTCCGGGGCCGTCGGTCAGCCCTGCGGCCCGCTTCCCAGCCGTCTGTACAGCGTCGCGCGGCTCAGTCCGAGCGCACGGGCGGCGGCACCGACATTGCCGCCGTGGCGGCGGATGGCTTCACCGATCAGGACCCGTTCCCAGGCCGTGATCTCCAGGTCGGGGCACGCGGCTACGAACGCCGCTTTGTCGGCCGGCCCGGCCCCGGTGGGACCGGTATCGTGCCGCGCTGCGGCGAGTGAGGCGACCACGGCGAGGAAGTCGAGATCGGAACTGCGGAGCGGCGACTCGGTCGCCCGGATGGCGAGCAGCCCGTCGGGACCCGGTCCGACCGGCACGCAGACCAGATCCCCGACTCCGCCATCGGAAGCGGTCGGGCGCTCGGGGGAGAGGCAGACGACGCTTCCGCAGGAGACGATCGCCTGACGCAGGGCTCCCTCGATCAGCCCGGTGAGGACCTCGCCCGCCGGCTCGGCGGCGACCGACTCCGTGGTGGCCGCGGCAGGCAACCAGGCCGCGCCGGCCACGGCACAGTTGGCGACGACGAGCTCCACCACGGTCGTGGCGACGTCGCCCGAACCGTGGCAGCCCAACAGCCGGGTGGCGGCGAGAAACCGGGTCATCTGTTCGGCCGGTCCGGTTTGCGCGCCGAGTGCGCTGCCCACGAGCTCCGCCAGCGGCGTGATGAAACGCACGCGCCAGCCGTTCGGCGCCGCCAGCACCGCGCGCCCGCGTGGGGAGCGGAACAGCAGCGAATGGGTGCCGATGCCGATCACGGCCCCCGGCTGGAGCGTCGCTTCGGTGATCGTCACCCCGTCGAGCCGTGTGCCGTTGCGGCTCCCGAGGTCGGCGATCGTCCATCCCGAGGGATCGGGCCGGATGGTGGCGTGGAGCCGGCTCACCAACCGATCGGCGATCGTGATGTCGGCGTCGCTCGAGCGACCGATCGTGGTCGGCCGGTCGGTGGACAACGGATACGATGGTCCCGGCCGGTCGCCGACGAACAGGTCGAGAACCGCGTCGGTGCCGGTCGCGGCTGCGGCGAACGAAGTCGGCGACACGGCCGAGCCCCCGGAGGGTGCTTGAAGGGCGCTTGACGACGCAGAACTCGACCCTCCGACCAACTATAGCTCCGCCTTCCGCGGAATCCGCTCGCCGGTGCGGGTGGCGTACGATCACCGTGGCGGGGACGGGAGACCGCGGTCGACAACGGGGGGGGGCATGGACGGCGACACCGGTTTTTTTCCAAGGTCGGCCGAGTCGGCGGCTGGCTGCGGCATCCTCGTCGTCGGTCACGGCACCCGCGACCCGATCGGCGCGGAGGAGACTGCCGCCGTCACGCATCTGCTGTCCGTGCAGTGCGACGGGATCGCCGTCGAGGGGGCGTTTCTCGAGCTCCTCGAGCCGTCGATCATGACCGGCCTCGAGCGGCTCCGTGACCGCGGCTGCAGGACCGTCGTCGTCGCCCCGCTCCTCCTGTTCGCCGCCGGCCACGCTCGCCGCGACGTCCCCGACGCCCTTGCGGCGGCCGCGGCAGCGACGGCGACGTGCCTCGTCCAGGCGGACGTGCTCGGCATCCATCCGGCGATCGTCGCCCTCGCGGCACGGCGCCGCGCCGAGGCCGTGGCCGGCCGCGCTGCCGTCGCTGTCGCCGATACCGTGGACGTGGTGGTGGGGCGGGGGGCGAGCGATGGCGGCGCCGAAGCACGCCTCGCCGAATTGGTCGCGGCGGTCGATCGGCAGTCGGGCGGACCGCGTGCGTGGCGGACGCTCACCGGGTTCGTCGCGGCAGCACGACCGACGGTCGCCGAGGCTCTCGCCGATGCCGGGGCCACAGGTCCGCGGCGGGTCGTCGTCCGGCCGCATCTGTTGTTCAGCGGGGCGGTCGAGCGGGACGTCGCCGCCGCCGTGGCCGCGGCCCGAGCGGCGCATCCGGCGATCGAATGGTTGCTCGCCGCGCGGCTCGGTGCCGACGCGGCGATCGCCGCAGCCCTCGCCGATCGGATCGCCGCCGTGTGGCCGCACCGGATCGACGACATGCCGGCATGCCCCGCATAGTCTGGAGAAATGGCAAGCCGGGAAGTACACGTCGGTCGCGTGGGGTTCGCGATGGCAACGCGGTGTCGTTTTCCCCCGCGGAACGGTGGGCCCCGTCACGACGGTGAAGGCTTTTCGCAGTCGCCGAGGGTCGCCTCGTCACGGCTGCCATGACTTGGCACAATGTCGTTCCGTATCCCGTGCGACGCCGCCGGGAGCGGTTCCGAGGAGGAGGTCACGCGTGAAGACGTTCGTCGCGACGGGCAGGCACGTGAGTGGACGGGGCCGCGGTACGACCGCCGGCTTGGTCATGGTGCTGGTCGTCGCCGCCTCGGCAGCAGCGCAGGAGGCCGCCCGCCCCGTCACCGCCCAGAAGCCGGGGCCGAACGACCGGCAGATCACGCTCGCCGTCCGCAATCTGCTCGAGCGCCAGCATTTCACCCGCCGGGTGATCGACGACGAGATCGCCCGGCGCTGGTTCACGACGTTCCTCGAAGCGCTCGACCCGATGAAGATCTACTTCATCCAGAGCGACATCGACGCCCTCTCGCAGAAGCGCGAGAGCCTCGACGACCTCGTCAAGAAGGGTGACGTCTCGTTTGCCTACGAGGTCTTCAAGCGGTTCCTCGAACGTGTCGATGCGCGGCTGCCGTTGATCGAGCGCCTGATCGACGAGCCGCACGACTTCACCGTCGCCGAGACGATGACGATCGACCGCGATGCGACGTCGTGGGCGAGGAACGAGACCGAGGCCGAGAGCCAATGGCGCAAGCGGATCAAGTACGACCTGCTGGTGCAGAAGATGGAGAAGACCCCGCCCGAGGAGGCCAAGGAAAAGCTCCACAGGCGCTACCGGAGCTTCTCGAAGCGGATGCACCAGATGACGTCTGACGAGCTGCTCGAGACCTACCTGACGGCGTTGACCAGCAGCCTCGACCCGCACACCACGTACATGTCGCCGTCGACACTCGAGAACTTCGAGATCCAGATGCGGCTCCAGCTCGACGGCATCGGTGCCCAGCTGCGGAACGAGGACGGATTCACGACGGTGGCCGAACTGGTCTCGGGCGGCGCGGCAGACCGAGACGGCCGGCTGCAGAAGAAGGACCGGGTGGTCGGCGTGGGGCAGGGGCCGGACGGTGAGATCGTCGACGTCGTCGATCTCAACATCAACGAGGTCGTCAAGCTGATCCGCGGCAAGCGCGGGACGATCGTGCGGCTGAAGGTGATCCCCGTCGGACAGACGGCACCGAAGATCTACGACATCACGCGGTCGAAGATCGAGCTCACCGACAGCGAAGCCCGCGGCGAATTGATCGAGGCCGGCCGGAAGCCCGACGGAATGCCGTTCCGGATCGGGTTCATCAACCTGCCGAGTTTCTACATGGACATGGCTGGTGCCCGGCAGGGGCAACCCGAGTACAAGAGCAGTACGCGCGATTGCAAGCGGCTGATCGAGGACTTCCGGCGCCAGGGGGTGGATTGCATCGTCCTCGACCTGCGCAACAACGGGGGTGGTTCGCTCCCCGAGGCGATCTCCCTCACCGGACTGTTCATCAACACCGGCACCGTCGTCCAGATCAAGGATGCCAACAAGGTCGTCCAGCAGTTCGATGATCCCGATCCCGGCGTCGTCTGGGACGGGCCGCTCGTGGTGCTCGCCAGCAAGTTCAGCGCCAGCGCCAGCGAGATCGTCGCCGGTGCCATCCAGGACTACCACCGGGGGCTCGTCATCGGTGACGAGTCGACCCATGGCAAGGGGACCGTCCAGGGGCTTCTCGACATCGGTCGCGAATTGTTCCAGCGGATGCCCAACGCCCCGTCCCTGGGGGCGATCAAGATCACCCAGCAGCAGTTCTACCGGCCGGGTGGGGTGAGCACCCAGCTCGAGGGCGTGAAGAGCGACATCGAATTGCCCAGCATCAGCAATCATCTGCCGGTCGGTGAATCCGATCTCGACTACGCGATCACCGTCGACAAGGTCAAACCAGCCGAGTTCGCCGACAGCGGCCGGGTGACGGAAGACATCGTGCGGACGCTGCGCGAGCGCTCGTCGGCCCGCGTCGCGGCCAGCGCCGACTTCCGCAAGGTCGCCGACGACATCGCCCGGTACTCGAAGCGGAAGAGCGAGAAGACGATCTCGCTGGTCGAGACCGAGTTCGAGCGGCAGTGGAACGAGGGGAAGGCCGCAGAGGTCGAGGAAAAGGCCGCCGAAGAGGCGCCCGGTGCGGGGCGTCCGGTCGTCAAGAAGGACTTCTATTTCGACGAAGCGATGGCGGTCACCGTCGATTACCTGCAGGCCCTCGCCGGCGGAATCGCGAGCCTCGCCCAACTCGATCTCGGCAAGCAGGATCCCGTGCCGGCGCCGGCCCTGCAGTGAGCCGCGGGAGCCGGGAGATCAGGGATCCGCGAGGCAGTCCCGCAACCCTGCAAACGGGTCTGGATAGCGAAGCGGTGGGGCGATTTCACGGAGCACTCGGGTCGGATCGACGCGCTTGTCGCCGCCGCGGACGCGGCGAGCCGTCGGCTCCCAGGCAGGTTCCGGGGCGGTGATCGTGCGGGCCAGTTCCGCATACCACTCGGCACGCCGCACGGGATGGCCGTCGCTGACGACATACAACGGACCGGGAGCAGGATGGTCGGCGACGAGCGCCACGATCGCCGTCGCGTCGGCGACATGGATCAGGTTGAGCCAGGTGTCGGGAGGGCCGGCGAGCGGCCG
>VGZO01000015.1 GCA_016872555.1 Planctomycetota bacterium | reverse complement strand
CGAAGGTCTTCTTGGGCTTCAGGCGACAGCGAGCGAGCGTCTTTGTGTGCCATGCACTGATCATAGCGAGGCAAATCCCGCAAGTCAACTATTTAATGCCCGGAGTAGTAACTTTCGAGTTCCTGCTGCGAGAGCGGGGCGGTCATTCGAGCCAGCCTCCTTCCACCATCGCCTTCTCGAGCGCGGCCTCGGCTTCGCGGCAGCGGGCGAGCGCGGCCTTGAACGCGGCTATCGCCTCGGGGAGCGGTGGGATCTCGTCGGTGGACTTGGGGCTGACGTAGCGGGAGATGTTGAGCGTCCATTCTTCCTTGGCAATCTCCTCGACGCTCACCACGCGGGCGTGGTGCTCGACGTCGGCGAAATCCCGATACCACCGGTAGATCTCGCGGGCGTGCTCGGGCTCGAGGAAGTTCTGGGCGCGGCCCTTCCGGAAGAGTGTCTGGGCGTCGATGAAGAGCACCTTCCCCTTCCGGGCCTTGGGCTTCTTGAGCCGCATGACCACGATGCAGGCGGCAAGGCCGGCGCCGTAGAAGAGGTTGGGGGCGAGGCCGATGACCGCCTCGAAGAGGTCCTGCTCGAGCAGCTTCCGGCGGATCTCGCCCTCGCTCGCCTTGCGGAAGAGCGTGCCCTGCGGGAGCACGACGGCGAGCCGGCCGGCGGGGGCCGCCATGCTCTTCACCATGTGCTGCACCCAGGCGTAGTCGGCGTTCGACGACGGGGGCGTGCCGGCGAAGTTGCGGCCGAACGGGTCGCTCTCCCACTTCTCCTCGCCCCACTTCTCGAGCGAGAAGGGCGGATTCGCGATCACGCAGTCGAACGTCGCGAGCCCGCCGGTGGCGTCGGTGAACACGGGGTTGCGGAGCGTGTCCTCCCGCTGAACCTCGAAATCCTCGAGGCCGTGCAGGAGGAGGTTCATGCGGGCGACGGCGGAGGTGGTGACGTTCTTCTCCTGGCCGTAGAGCCGGCCGAAGAAGGTCCGCGGGTCGCCGCCGGCCTGGCGGACGTGCTCAACGGCGGCGAGCAGCATGCCCCCGGTGCCGCAGGCGGGGTCGTAGACCGTCTCGCCGGGCTTCGGGTCGAGGATCGCGGCCATGAGCCGCACGACCGCCCGCGGGGTATAGAACTCGCCCGCCTTCTTGTTGGTGATCTCGGCGAACCGCTTGATGAGCACCTCGTAGGCGTCGCCGAGGATGTCGCTCGTGACGGCTGTGTTGGTGAGCGTGATGGAGGAGAAGTGCTCGATCAGGTCCTTCAGCAGCGCGTCGGGGATCTGTTCCTTGTTCGTCCAGGTGGCGTCGCCGAACACGCCGTAGAGGTGCTTGTCGTTGGCCTTCTCCACGCCGCGGAGGGCGGACTGGAGGGCGGCGCCGACGTTGGTGGCGCGGCTGCGGACGTCCTGCCAGTGGCACGCCTCGGGCACCTGAAACCGGTGCGCCTCGGGAAAATCCTCGAACTCGCTGTCGCCGTAGAGCTCGCGGGCGGCTGCGGTCTCCTCGTCCCAGACGTCGCAGATCCGCTTGAAGAAGAGGAGCGGCAGGATGTAGCTCATCCAGTCGGTGCGGCCGAGCGGGCTGCCACGGAGGATGTTGGCGGCTTCCCAGAGGTGGGACTCGAGGGCGTTGAGCGTGAGCGTGGCGCCCGCGGGGGATTCCGGTGGCGCCTTGTGAGCGGCGTCGTCGAAGGGCAATTCCTTGGTCGCGCTGGATCTGCGATTGGCCGCTCGCTTCGGTGATCTCGGTTTTCCTTGTGCCACGATCACGGCCCTTGCGAGATCTGCGGAGCTTCCGCCGACGGGCGCTCCCGATGGGCCGCGCCGGCCCGGACGAACGCAGACCCATTGAACCAAACCAGGTGGACAAACGAGGGCCGACTTCTGCGGAGCAAGTATTTCCCCCGGAAAAAGGGGTTGGGAAGGCCAGCCACACCTTCAGATCTCGGCGTATTCGCGGCGCGCGCGTCATCCCGGCCGCCGAGGCGGTGCGCACGCTCGTGAGCGACCTTCTTCGCGCCACGCCCGCCTTGAGGTCGGCAGTCGTTACCCGTTTGGGGATGCGAATCGAGTGCATCTCGCGCCTTCGCCCCTCTGTGCGCAGGTTGCACGAAAAAATGAACACGCGTACACTTACAGCGAAAGCGTTTGCACGCCTTGATCGTCCCGATGCCGCTACCCGCCTTAACCGCCAACGGCGACCTGCCTCCCGGCGTCCACGCGGCGACGCTTGCGGAGATCCTCGCGCGGTTCGGGAGCGGAACACCCGAACGGGTCGCGACCGGCCGGCGGCTGGCGGCAATCCATCGGCTGGCTCTGTCCACGGAAAAAGTTCGGCGGTTCGTCGTGTTCGGGTCGTTTGTCACCAACAAGCCGGCCCCGGACGACGTGGACCTGTTTCTCGTGATGGAAGACGATTTCGCCGTGGCGGGGGTCGCGGGGGAGGCGACGGCTGTGTTCGACCATACCCTGGCAGCCGAGCATTTCGGGGCCAGCATTTTCTGGGTGCGGGCGCTAGCCGCCCTTGGTGGTGAGCAGGCCGCGGTAGAGTATTGGCAGGTGACTCGCGGCGGCGGACAGCGCGGGATCGTGGAAATCGTGGAGCCTTCCGCATGAACACCGGCGACAGCCCGATCACGACCGACGCCGAGCTGGAAGCGACGCTCGACCGCATCCGTCACTTCGTGAGCCAGCTCGTGCGGCTCCGGCAGGTAGAGACCGATCCGGAGGCCTACCGGCTCTCGGCGTCGGGGTTTCTCGCCGAGGTCGATCGGATGCAGGCGGCAGTCCGGGAATACCTCAGCGGGCCGGCCGATCGGCTGGCAGCGTCGGCGTAGTCCACAGGCGGCGGGATCGGCGATCGCTCACCTCCTCCGCGACGAGCCCGTCGAGCATCGCGCTGACGTCATCCATCTCCCGCCAGGAGGCCGCGCCGTCGGCCTTCCACTGTGCCCACGCCTCGGCGAGTGACTCGGGCTCGGCCGCGACTCCGCTGGTCGCAGCGGCGGTCGTCGGCCGGGCGACGTCGAGCGGGATCGACAGGCTCCAGTCCTGCTTCTCGATATTCGGCAGGGGCCGCCCAGCCGCCTGCCCTGGCTGCGAACGGTATGATTGCAACATGGGACGAACACCGCTTGCGAACCATCGCCCGCGATCCAGTGCCTGCATGAGGCGCTCGAAGGAGTTCGAGCAGCAGCGGATCGAACGGCTTTCGGTCGAGGAGCGCATCCGACTCGCACTCAGCTTGAAGGCGCGCTTCGCCGCTCTCCTGCAACATGCTCGATCGGACCAACGCGATGGCACATCAGCCTGACCTCCTCGAGGCAGCGGAGCAGATCGCCGCGGCACTCGCGGAGCAGGGCATCGGAGCGATCGTCATCGGCGCTGCCGCTCTTGCCGCCCATCGGTACGTCCGGCACACCGAAGACATCGATCTGGGCGTGAACATCGCGATCCGCGCGTGTTCCTCGACCGCAGCCACGCTCCGCACGATGGGCTTTGACGTGGAGCTTCGGGAACCCGACGGAGAGGATCCGCTCGGTGGCGTGATCGACGTCAGCGGGCCGTTCGGGCTGGTTCAGATCGTCAACTTCGGCGAGCGTTTTCCCGGAGTGATCGAGAGCGGACTCGCCGATGCGACGCTGCAGATGCGGGAGGGCGGAAACCTCCGGATCATTCCCTTGGAGCACCTGGTCGCGCTGAAGTTGTATGCGGGCGGGATGAAGTCCAAGGCCGATATCGTGGAGCTCCTGCGTCGGAATCCCGCCGCCGACCGTGATCGTATCCGGGGGTTGTGCCGGCGCTATCGGCTGAGGGGTTTGGAGCCGCTGATCCGCGAGGCGGATGGTCCCTGAGCGATCCCGGCGGAACCACAATCCGGATCGCAGCGGTATCCTGCCCCGCGCGGCACGATGTCCTGACGATCCGTTCGCCCGATTTGCCCTCCCTTTCGGCCCCATGCCCGCTCCTCCCGTCGCCCTCACGATCGCCGGCTCCGACCCCTCCGGCGGGGCCGGCCTTCAGGCCGACCTGAAGACGTTTCACCGGCACGGCGCCTACGGCATGAGCGTGGTCACGCTCGTCACCGTTCAGAACACGCGGAGCGTGTCGGCCGTCGAGATCCTCGCGCCCGCCCTCGTCGTCGCCCAGCTCGACGCCGTCCTCACCGATATCCCCCCGGCCGCCGCCAAGACCGGCGCCCTCGGCAGCGCCGTCGTGATCGCCGCCGTCGCGGCGCGCCTCCGCGGGACGGCGTTTCCGCTCGTCGTCGATCCGGTGATGGTCAGCAAGCACGGCGCGGCGTTGATCACCGACGACGCGGTGCGCACGCTCGTGGGCGACCTCCTTCCACGCGCCACGCTCGTCACGCCGAATCTCGCCGAGGCCGAGCGGCTCGCCGGGTTTCCCGTCGCCGACGTCGCGGAGATGCAGCGCGCCGCGCGGGCGATCGCCGCCCTCGGCCCCCCCCACGTACTCGTCAAAGGTGGCCACCTCGACGGCGCGGCGGTCGATCTGCTCTGGTCGGAGGGGCGCGTGACGACTTTTTCTTCACCCCGGATCGACACCCGCCACACCCACGGCACGGGTTGCACCCTCTCCGCCGCGATCACGGCGCGGCTGGCCGCAGGCGAGCCTGTCGCCGCGGCGGTGGCCGGTGCCTGCCGGTTCATCCGTGCGGCGATCGCCAGTGCCCCCGGCCTCGGCGGCGGCTGCGGCCCCGTCGATCACTTCGCCGATCCGGGCTGACGCCCCCTCTGGCCAGCGTAGGATTCATTCGTGCCCCTCGGCCGTGCGCTCGACTTCCCCGCTCACGCCGGCGCGGCACGCCAGCGGCCGCCGCGCACCACCGCGCGGCCGTGGAACAGGTAGCCGAGGCCCCCGGCGGCAAGCGCGATCGCCGCCACCGCGGCGCTCCCCGGCAGCGCTGCGGCGGGAATCGTCCGGTCCACCACGCGCAGCGCCATCCACATCGTCGCCACGCCGATCGCACCGGCTGCCACGCCGTCGACGAGCGCCCGGCCGAACCAGCCCGCGGCGTCGGCGAGCCCCGGCGCCACCCGGCCGGCACGGCGCTCGCGGACGGCGTTCCACCAGCCGAAGACCGTCGTGATCGCGCAGAGGAAGAACGCCATCGGCACGAGCATCGACTCCATCGAGCCAGGGCCGGCGAGCGCGACGCGCGGCGCGGCGCCGTAGAACCACCAGGCGATCGCGCCGTTGAGGAGGAGATTGACGATGAAGTCGATCCGGGCGGCCACGTGCCAGGCAAACTGGTCGGCCGACGACAGTACGGGGAGAGGGGGCACGGGCATCAGGTCGTTCCTCCGGCAGGGGAACGAGTCTACGCCGCCCCGGCGGGCCCCCCGTGCGCTCCCTTCCCGGCGGTATACTTCCCGGCCGCTTCACGCCCGGAGCCGCCGATGAACGGGGGGCGGGAAGCGTCTCGGGGAGTCGCTTCATGCGTCGGCAATCGGGTCTGTCGGTGGTGCTCGCGGCCGGTGTCAGCGTGCTTCTGGCCGCCGCACCGGCGTCGGCCGCGCGGCTCGAACTGGCCGAGGGGAGCCATGTGTGCATCATCGGCGGCGGCGTCGCCGACGCGATGCAGCACACGGGCTGGCTCGAGACCCTGCTCCACAGCCGCTTCCCCAAGCACCGGCTCGTGATCCGTAACCTCGCCTACGACGGCGACGAGATCGATCCGGCGAAGCGGATGCGGAGTGCCGACTTCGGCACCCCCGACCAGTGGCTCGCCGGCTCGGCGCCGATCCCCAATCCCGGGGCGCTGGCCACGAAGGACTTCGTCCGCGAGAACCGGTTCGAGCTGGTCGGCACCCGGGCCGACGCGATCCTCGCCTTCTTCGGGTCCAACGAGGCCCACGCCGGCCCGGCGGGGCTGGAGGCGTTTCGCGGCCAGGTGCAGGCCTTCATCCGCCACACCCTCGCCCAGCACTACAACGGCGTTGCCCCGCCGAAGCTCGTGATGGTCTCGCCGATCGCCCACGAGGACATCGGCCGGGCCCACTGGCCCGACGGCAAAGCCCACGACGTCAACCTCGCCCTCTACACCAAGGCGCTTGCCGAGGAGTGTGACAAGGCGGGCGTGGTGTTCGTCGATCTGTTCACGCCGTCGCGCGAGGCGTATGCCAAGTCGGCCGAGAACCTCACCAGCGACGGCATCCACCCCAACGAGAGCGGCGACCGGGAGATCTCACGGATCCTCGACGAGGCGCTGTTCGGCGCGCCGCCGGTGCGTACGCCGGAGTCCCTCGCGCGCCTCCGCGCGGCGGTGGTCGACAAGAACTTCTATTGGTTCAACCGCTACCGCGTCACCGACGGCTACTCCACCTACGGCGGCCGGGCCTGGCTGAAATTCGTCGACAGCCAGACCAACTACGAGGTCGGCCAGCGCGAGCTCGAATACCTCGACGTCAAAACCGCCAACCGCGACCGGCGGATCTGGGCGACGTGCGCCACGCTCGCCGACCCGACGGCGAAGCTTCCCGCCGTCGAGGATGTCGGCCTGCCGGAGCTTGTCCCGGTGAAGACCAACAAGCCCGGGGCGCTCGAGGGGGGCAAACACGAGTTTCTCTCCGGGCAGGAGGCGATCGCGAAGATGACCGTCCACTCGGGGATGAAGGTCGAGCTCGTCGCCGACGAGGCGATGTTCCCCGAGCTGATCAACCCGGTGCAGATGGCCTTCGACACGAAGGGTCGGCTGTGGGTCGCCGCCTGGCCCACCTACCCGCACTGGCGCCCCGACGAGCCGATGAACGACAAGCTCCTGATCCTCGAGGACACCAATGGCGACGGGCGCACCGACCGGATCAAGACGTTCGCCGGCGATCTCCACAACCCGACGGGCTTCGAGTTCTGGGGCAAGGGGGTGATCGTCGCCCAGGGGCCCGACATCCTGTACCTCGAAGACACCGACGGCGACGACGACTACGACGTCAAGCAGCGGATCATCGGCGGCCTCGACACCGCCGACACCCACCACACCGCCAACAGCTTCTGCTTCGACCCCTCGGGGGCTGTTTACTTCCAGGAGGGCACGTTCCACCACACCCAGAGCGAGACGCCGTGGGGCCCGCCCGTGCGCTGTGCCAACGGCGCCGTCTACCGCTACGAGCCGCGGACCGGCAAGTTCGGCCTGTACACCTCCTATTCGTTCGCCAACCCCCACGGCCACGCCTTCGACCACTGGGGCGACGACATCGTCGTCGACGGCACCGGTGCCGTCCCCTACTGGGGGTCGGTGTTCTCGACGCGGCTGGAGGGGCTCGACAAGCACGCGGGTGCGCCGAGCGTCTACCAGCAGCGCACGCGCCCCTGCCCGGGGATCGAGTTCCTCTCGAGCGCCCACTTCCCCGCCGAGCTCCAGGGCAATCTCCTCGTCGGCAACGTGATCGGCTTCCAGGGGATCCTCCGCTACACGCTGGCCGCCGGCGCCGGGAGCTTCCCCGAGGCGACCGAGGCCGAGCCGATCGTGTCGTCGAGCGACCCCAACTTCCGCCCGGCCGACCTCGAGGTCGGCCCCGACGGGGCGATCTACTTCACCGACTGGCAAAACCCGATCATCGGCCACATGCAGCACAACCTCCGCGACCCGAGCCGCGACCGGATCCACGGCCGCGTCTACCGGGTGGTGATGGCGGGGAAGCCGACGGCCACGCCGGTGCCGATCGCCGGCAGGAGCGTGAAGGAACTGGTCACGCTGCTCGCCGATCCGATCGACCGCGTCCGTTACCGCGCCAAGCTCGAGCTCGCCGGCCGCCCCGAGGCGGAGGTCGTGCCCGCGGTGAAGGCCTGGCTCGCGGGCCTCGACGCGGCGGCGCCCGAGTTCGAGCACCGGCGCCTCGAGGCGCTGTGGACGCTGCGGCACTTCGATCAGGTCGACGTGCCACTGCTCGAGGCGGTCCTCGGCTCGCAGGATCCCCGGGCCCGTGCGGCGGCACTGCGCGTCCTGGCGGCGGTCGCCGACCGGGTGCCGAACGCCCTCGACATGGTGCGCCGCGCCGCGGCCGACTCCAGCCCGCGCGTCCGCCTCGAGGCGGTGCGCACCGCCACCTACCTCCGCCAGCCCGAGGCGGTCGAGGCGCTGGCGATCGCCGGTGAGTTCCCCTCCGACCGGCAGATGGACTACGTGAAGAAGGAGGCGGCGCGCGTCCTCGAGCCGGAGCTCCGCCGGGCGCGCGAGTCCAAGCAGCCGCTGGCGCTAGCCACCGACGCCGGCCGGCGCTGGCTGTACCGCAACCTGTCCACCGACGAGTTGATCCACGAACCGCGGAGTCCCGCCCTGTACCGGGAATTGCTCCTCCGCCCCGGCCTCGACGAGCGCCTCCGCACCGAGGCGGTCGAGGCGCTGGCCAAGGCCGACGGCACGAGCGTCGTCCGCGTCGCGGCCGCGGCGCTCGACAGCCTCGACCGCCAGGACGGCGAGGTTGATTCGCCGACGGTCTTCGACCTGATCCGCGTGCTCCTGGCGCGCCCGGCCGGCGAGCTGGCCGAACTGCGCGGCGACCTCGAGCGCCTGGCGACGCAGGCCCGGCGGCCGGTGCTGCGGCGGATCGGGTACGTCGGCCTGATGACGATCGACGCCCGTGCCGCCGGCGACGCCGACCCCAGCGCCAAGGCGTGGGGGCTGGCCGCAGCCGATCCGCGCCGCCAGGTCGACCTCGTCGAGGCCCTGCCGCTGGTCGCCGATCCGGCGGTCCGCTCGGCGCTCTACGAGCGGATCCTGCCGCTGGTCGACGCCGGCGGCAGCGACGGCGTCCCGGGGACTGTCGGCCGCTACGTGCGGATCGAGCTGCCGGGCAAGCAGCGCACGCTGACGCTCGCCGAGGTGGAGGTGTTTGCCGGTGGCGACAACGTCGCCCGCCGCGGCACCGCGTCGCAGAAAAACACCTCCAACGGCGGCGACGCCGCCCGCGCCATCGACGGCAACTCCCACCCCGCCTGGGAGAAGGGGGGCCAGACGCACTCCCAGGAGGGGACCGAGAACCCGTGGTGGGAGGTCGACCTCGGCGCCGACCGGCGGATCGAGCGGATCGTGATCCACAACCGCGAGGGGTCCCTCGGCGAGCGGCTCAAGAACTTCACGCTCCGGGTCCTCGACGCCCAGCGCGGCGACGCGTTCGTGGTCGAGAAGCAGCCGGCGCCGGCGCCGGCCGCCGAGCTCCAGCTTGCCAGCGACTCGGCGCGGACCGCGGCGGCGATCCGCCGCGCCGCCTTCGCGGCGGTCGCCGGCGTCCGCGGCAAGGAGGCCGAGGCCTTCCGGCGCGTCGCCCGCTACGTCAAGGCCGACGGCGACCGCGACGCGGCGATCCGTGCGCTGTCGACGATCCCGCTGTCGGCGTGGCCCGCCGACGGCGCGGGGGATCTGGTGGGGGCGCTGGTCGACTGGCTGCGCACGCGCTCCGCCGAGGAGCGCTCGAGCGACTCGGGCCTCGCCGCCTGGCAGTTCGCCGAGCGGCTGTCGACGCTCCTGCCGCCGGCCGAGGGGAAGGCGCGCCGCGCCGAATTGGCCGCCCTCGGCGTCCGCGTGGTCCGGATCGGCACGGTCTACGAGCGGATGGCCTATGACGTCGAGACGATCGCCGTCCAGGCCGGACGGCCGGTGCTGTTCGTGCTGGCCAACGCCGACGTGATGCCGCACAACTTCGTCGTCACCCGCCCGGGGACGATGCAGGAGGTGGGGGAGCTGGCCGAGGCGCAGGCCCAGGACCCGGCGTTCGCCAAGCGGCAGTTCGTGCCCGAGCACCCGGCCGTCCTCGCCGCCAGCACGCTGATGCAGCCGCAGGCGACGCAGCGGCTCGCGTTCGAGGTGCCCTCCGCGCCGGGCGTCTATCCCTACGTCTGCACCTACCCGGGCCACTGGCGGCGGATGTTCGGCGCGCTGTATGTCGTCGACGACCTCGAGGGGTATCTCGCCGACCCGGCCGGGTACCTTGCCGCTCACCCGCTCGAGATCAAGGACGCCCTGCTCAAGGACCGCCGCCCGCGCACCGAATGGACGCTCGCCGACCTCGAAGGGAGCGTGGCGGGGCTGCAGAAGGGGCGGAGCTTCGTCCATGGCCGCGAGCTGTTCCGCACCGCCAGCTGCGTCTCCTGCCACAAGCTCGGCGACGCCGGCAACGCCTTCGGGCCCGAGCTGGCCAAGCTCGACGCCCAGATGACGCCGCTCGAGATCACACGCCACATCCTCGAGCCGTCGCTGCGGATCGAGGAGAAATACCGCAGCGTCACCGTCCAGACCGACGACGGCCGCACGGTCACCGGCCTGGTGGTGGCGGAGACGCCGACCGAGCTGGCGATCGTCGAGAACCCGGTCGCCCGGGCCGAGCCGGTGAGGATCCCGAAGGCGTCGATCGAGGCGCGGAAGGCTTCGCCGGTGTCGATCATGCCCAAGGGGCTGCTCGACAAGCTGTCGCGCGACGAGGTCCTCGACCTGGTCGCCTACGTCGCGGCGCGCGGCGAGGAGTCGAGCGCCCTGTTCTCCCCGGCCGGCTGCCCCCACCACGACAAGTGACCGCCACCGCCACCGCGGTCCGGAGCCCCCATGAACGACACCGGCCAGGAGGAGAAACAGTTCGGCAAGGTGCGGCCGCTGGACGCCGCCGAGCGGCGCGTCCTCGGCGTCCTCGTCGAGAAGGCGAAGACGACCCCCGACCAATACCCGCTGTCGCTGTTAACGCTGGTCTCCGGCTGCAACCAGAAGAGCAACCGCGAGCCGGTGATGAACCTCGACGAGGAGGCGGTCGGCCGCGCCCTCGGGAGCCTGCGCACGATCGGTGCCGCCGCCGAGCTGTTCGGCAGCGGCCGTGTGCCGCGCTACCGCCACCACCTCCGGGACTGGCTCGGCGTCGAGGGACCGCAGGCGGCGATCCTCGCCGAGCTGCTCCTCCGCGGTGAGCAGAGCGAGGGGGATCTCCGCGGCCGCGCCAGCCGGATGGAGCCGATCGCCGACCTGACGATCCTCCGCAACCACCTCGATGCCCTGGCGGCGCGCGGCCTGGTGGTGTGGCTCTCCCCGCCCGGCCGGGGACGGATGCTGACCCACGGCCTGCTGCCGCCGGAGAAGCTCGAGAAGGTCAAGGCGCAGCTCGGACTGGCGATGGCGGCCGCCGCCGCCGCGGGCCCGCCCGACGACGACGATCGCGCCCCACCCCCCGCGCCGCGCGCCGCGATCCCCACTCCCGCGCCGCAGCCGGGGCGCGTCGAGCAGCTCACCGAGCGCGTCGCCCATCTCGAAGCGACCGTCGCCGATCTGACGGCGCGGCTGGCGGCGGTGGAGAAGCTGCTCGAGTGAAGCGTCGGGGCCGGACGACGGCCCGTGGAGTCTCGGCCATGCCTCGCGCGCCGTCGCATCGCCGGTCCGGTGCCACGGCCCTCGCCGTCGGGCTCGTCGTCGCGGCGGGCTCGGCGCCAGGAAGCGCCGAGCCGGAGGCGTTCTTCGAGAGCCGGATCCGGCCGCTGCTCGAGCGCGTGTGCGTCGAATGCCACGCCGGCGCCGACGCCGCCGCCGGCCTCCGCCTCACCGACCGGGCCGGCTGGGAGGATTCCGGCGCGATCGTGCCCGGTAATCCGGCCGCCAGCCGGCTGCTCGCGAGAGTCCGCAGCACCGACCCACTCGAGCGCATGCCCCCGCCCGATGCCGGGGCGCCCTTGTCGCCCGCCGAGATCGGCGACGTCGAGCGCTGGATCGCGGCCGGGGCCGTCGACCCGCGCGCGGCGGGCGGGGATCCGCCTGGCGGCCCGGCGCTGCGGCCGCGGCCGTTCGTGATCACGGCCGCCGACGAGGACTGGTGGGCGTTCCAACCGATCGAAGCCCAGGTGCTCAAGGGTTCCGAAGCGGCGCTGCCGGCGGAGGAGAAGATCGATCGGCTCGTGGCCCGGGGGCTGGAGCGGGTGCCGGGGCTGGCCCCGAGCCCGCCGGCGACGCCCCGTGAACTGGTCCGTCGGGCGACGTTCGATCTCCACGGCCTGCCGCCGACGCCGGAGGCGGTGGCGGCGTTCACCGCCGATCCGTCTCTCGCCGCCTGGCGCCGGCTCGTCGACGACCTCCTCGCCTCGCGCCGCCACGGCGAGCGCTGGGGGCGCTACTGGCTCGACTGGGTGCGCTACGCCGAGACCAACGGCTACGAGCGCGACTCCGACAAGCCCGACGCCTGGCGCTACCGCGACTACGTGATCGACGCCTTCGCCACCGACCTCCCCTACGACCGATTCGTCGTCGAGCAACTCGCCGGCGACGAATGGGCCGACGAGGCGGCGCTCCCCGCCGACGACGCGCGCCGCGACCGGGCGCTGGTCGCCACCGGGTTCCTCCGCCTCCACCAGTGGGACGACGAGCCGGCCAGCGCCCTCCAGGCCGACTTCGACGACGCCGACGACGTCCTCGGCACGATCGGCAGCGCATTCCTCGGCCTCACGATCTCCTGCGCCCGCTGCCACGACCACAAATACGACCCGCTGGCGCAGCGCGACTACTACGCACTCCTCGCCTCCCTCCGCGGCATCGAGCCGTACGGCAAGCCCCACACCGGGGGCGGGTCGCGCGGCCGTGGGCGGATCCAGCGGCCGCTCGGCACGGCCGGCGGCGCCCTCGCCCTGGCCGTCGTCGAGCTCCCCGAGCCGCCGGAGACGTTCGTCCTCCACCGCGGCGACGCCGGCTCCCCGCGGGAGCGCGTCGAGCCGGGCGTGCCGGCGATCCTCGCCGGGCGCTGGGCAGCGCCGCCGATCAGGCCGATCGGCACCTCGTCGGGGCGGCGGCTGGCGCTGGCGAGGTGGATCACGAGCCCCGCGCACCCGCTCACCGCACGCGTGATCGCCAACCGCGTCTGGCAGCGCCACTTCGGCAGCGGCATCGTCGCCACGCCCGACGACTTCGGGCACACCGGCGCTCCTCCGGTGAACCAGCCGCTGCTCGACTTCCTCGCCGGCGAGCTGGTCGCCTCGGGATGGTCGCTCCACCACCTCCACCGGATCATCATGGCCAGCCGCACCTACCGGATGACGTCGCGGGCGACGATTCCGGCCGCACAGGCCGCCGATCCCGACGCCCGTCATTTCTGGCGGCAGTCGCTCCGCCGCCTCGACGCCGAGGCGATCCGTGATTCGTTTCTCGCCATCGCCGGACATCTGGGGACGAAGTCCTCCGGTCCGGGCGTCTACCCGCCGCTTCCCGACGACATCCGCGCGGCAGCCAACCAGGCGAGCTTCCGGTGGCCCGACAGCCCGCCCGCGGACCACGACTGCCGCAGCGTCTACCTCGGCGTGCGCCGCGCCGTCCGGCTGCCGCTCCTCGAGGTCCTCGACGCCCCGGCCGGGTCGGCGCCGCTGACGATCCGCCCGACGACGACGACCGCACCGCAGGCGCTGCTGTTCCTCGACGATCCCTGGGTCCATGCCCAGGCGACCCGGCTCCGCGACCGCGTTGTCCACGAGGCGGGGGCCGACGAGGGGGCGCGACTGGGGCGTCTGTGGAGCCTCGTCTCCCAGCGCTCCCCCACGGCCGAAGAAGCTGCCGCCGCGCGCGAGTTCCTCGCCACGCGGCGCGCCGACGGCGGCGACGATGCCGCGTGGGCGGCGCTGTGCCACGCGCTGCTCGGCTCGAGCGAGGCGATCTACGTCGACTGACGGAGCCGTCCATGGACCCCCACCAACACCTCCCCGAGTCGCGGCGCCACTTCTGCACGACGGCCGGCGCCGGCTTCGGGTCGCTGGCGCTGGCGGCGCTCCTCGACGGCGACGGGGCGGCGGGGCGGCGGCTCCTCGCGGCCGAGGCACCCGCCGCCGACCCGCTGGCAGCGCGCGCGCCGCCGCGCGAGCCCCGGGCGAAGGCGGTGATCTTCCTGTTCATGTTCGGCGGCCCGTCGCAGATCGACCTGTTCGACTTCAAGCCCGAGCTGGCGGCACGCGACGGGCAGACGGTGGACAACGAGTTCCGCATCGGCGCCACGACCAAGGCCGTGCTCCAGGCCAGCCGCCGCGCCTTCGCGCGCCACGGCGAGTCGGGGCTGTGGTGCTCCGACGCCCTCCCCCACCTCGCCCGCCACGTCGACACACTGGCCGTCGTCCGCTCGCTGTACACCGATTCGTTCGCCCACGGCAGCGCCCTCCTCCAGGCCAACTGCGGCCGGATCCTCCAGGGCCACCCCTCGGTCGGCTCGTGGGTGACCTACGGCCTCGGCACGGAGAACGCCGACCTCCCCGGCTATGTCGTGATGCTCGACCCACGCGGCGGCCCGACCGGCGGCGCCCCCAACTGGGCGGCCGGCTACATGCCCGCCGCCTACCAGGGCACGCTCATCCGCCCGACCGGCGCGGCGATCGGCAATCTCGCGCCACCGCCGGGGATTTCCCGCCAGGCGCAGCGCGACGGCATCGACCTGATCAACCGGCTCAACGCCGCCCACGCCGCCGGCCGCGAGCACGCCTCCGAGCTGGCGGCGCGGATCCGCAGCTACGAGCTCGCCTTCGCGATGCAGCTCGCCGCCCCCGAGGCCCTCGACCTGGCGGGCGAGTCGGCCGAGACACTCGCCCTCTACGGTGTCGACGAACCGAAGCCCGACTGGCATCCGCTGGCGCTGGGCCCGGCGACGTTCGGCCGGCAGTGCCTGCTGGCGCGCCGCCTCGTGGAACGCGGCGTGCGCTTCGTGCAGATCTACTCCGGCGGCGGCCCGGCGGGCGGCCAGAACACCTGGGACGGCCACCACGGCATCGAGGAGAACCTCCGCCTCCACTGCCCGGAGGTCGACCGGCCGATCGCCGCCCTGCTCACCGACCTGGCGCGGCGCGGCCTCCTCGACTCGACGCTCGTCGTCTGGGGCGGGGAGTTCGGGAGGATGCCGGTGACCGAGACGTTCAACACCGGCGGCAAGCCGGGGGGCCGCGACCACAACCCACGCGGATTCACCTACTTTCTCGCCGGCGGCGGCGTGAAGGGGGGCACGGCCTACGGGGCCACCGACGACTTCGGCGAGAGGGCGGTCGAGGACCCGCGCCACCTCCGCGACCTCCACGCCACGATCCTCCACCTCCTCGGCCTCGACCACCGCCGCCTCACCTACTTCCACGGCGGCCTGGCGGAGAAGCTCACCGGCGTCCTCCCCGCCCAGCCGATCGGCGCGGTGATCGCGTAGCAGACCGTGGAAAAAATCACCGGCCGCCGGATGCGGCCGACGGCGACCCGGGAAACCCTCGGCGTTTCCCGCGGTCGCTCGAGTGGACACTGGCCTCAGAGGGCTTTGTCCACGGACAGTGAGCGGACCCGGGTGTCCACGGCCGGCGCGGTGCCGGGGCGGGGGAAGCGCGGCGCGCCGGCGGCGTCAGTCGCCGGTCCAGCGGCATTCGTAGACGGTGTCGGGCTCCGGCTTGACGATCGACCAGCCGATGAGCGTGCCATAGGGATGGTCGATCGTGTACCGCGCCACGAGCGGCTCGGCATCGGCCTCGCGTCCGCGCGGATGGTGCAGCAGGCGGTAGGTGCGGTAGGGGTGGTCCTCGGGAAACAGCATCCACATCGTGAGGATGTCGCAGGGGTGGTCGACGGTGAACGGCATCCGCCCCGGCAGCATCCGCGCGCAGCGCCACCTCGATTGCCACCGGCACGCCGCGCGGCGCGCCGGACAGGTCGCAGGTCAACTCGTAGCGCGTCACGGGCCGGCCGTCGACCTCCTCGACCCCGCGCCGCGCCGTGATCGGCGGCTGCCCGGCCGGCTGCCGGTATTCGATCTCGTCGAGGGCATTGGTCGAGCGGAGGCGGATCACGGGATGGGCGGCCCCCTCCGCCACGCGCACCGTGAGCCGGTCGCGGATCTGCACGGTGCCGAGCCCGTCGCGCGCCCCGACTCCCACCCAGGCGCGGCGGAGGTCGACGACTCCGCTGCGCGCGAGGATCTCAACGCCGTCGACCGCGTTGGGTCGGAGCGTCTCGGCCGGCGTGATCGCGATCGGCCTCCAGCCGTCGAGCGGGTCGTTCTCGACCAGGTCGAGGACGAGGCGGATGTCCGGATCCCCCTTGGCGATCGAGTCGATCACGCCGGTCAGCATCCGGGCCCGGTGATTGAGGTGCCAGAACCGCAGCGGGAGGACGACGAAAGCCACCAGGCCGAGGGCGAGGAACACCCAGCTCGGCCAATCCCCCGGGGCGAACAGCGCCGACACCGTCCGCCGCCGTCCCGAGCGGCGCAGGTCGGCGGCGATCCGCGCCACCGGATTGGTCGCCGCCTGCCGCGCCGTGCCGGCAGCCGGGCTGCCGTCGGCGGGCGCGCCGCGCAGCGCCGCCGCTCCCGGCTGTGGCAGCCACACCGGCCCCTCGTGGACCGGCCCCGTGGCGGGATCGGCGAGCCGGCGGTGGACGCTCCGCGCCACCTCGTAGCCGTGCCCCACCAGGGCGTTGATCTCCAGATCGGTGAACCGGTCGAGGTCGGTGCGGATCGAGCCGACCTCCGCCTGGACGACGCGCGGGAGGGCGTGGGGATCCTCGTCGCCGCCGACGACGCGCGTGATCGGGATGAAGTGGAAGCCGTCGCGCTCGCCGAAGTTCTCGCGCTCCAGTTGCCAGACACGGTCCCAGAGGATGTCGGTGGCGCGGATCGACTGGGCGATGAACCCGAGCGATGCGTCGTCGAGGATCTGGAACGGCTTGCCGGCATCGCTCACCAGCACGATCGCCGGCGTCCCGGCACGGGCGTCCTTCAGCCAGCGGATCGCGCGGATCCCGAGGTTGTCGTAAACCCCGCCATCGGTGAACGACTCGGTGGAAAACTGGCCGTCGCGGGCGCCGATGTCGGCGGCGGTGATCTCCACCGGTGGGAAGAAACCGGGAAACGCGCTCGACGCCCCGACTACCTTGGCGATCGGTGCCGTCCAGCCGGGCACGTGGCGGAACGTGCCGGCATGGTCGGGATCGCGGCTCTGGACGTGGAGCCCGTCGCGGTTGAAGACGGCGAGCACACCGTCGCTGACGTTGGTGGCGAGGATGTGGACCGCAGGGCTGGCGGGCAGCTCGAACAGGCGCCGGTCGCCGTAGAGGAAGTTGCGGTAGTAGCGCTCGAGGAGGGCGTTGGGCGCCAGCCGGCCGGCGGGCAGACCGGTGAGCCGGGCGGCGAGCCGGAAGGGAAACAGCAGCGGTAGGCGGCGGACGATCCGGTTGCGGACGTCGAACTGGACGAAGCGGATCACTTCGGCCGCCGCGGCGGCGAAGTCCTCGTCGGAGCCGCAGTAGCGCGACCAGTTGAGGGCCAGGTGGGCGGCGAGGATGCTGCCGCCGGAGACGGCGGCGATGTCGCCGACCGACCGGAGGATCCCGGCATCGCGGAGGTAGCGGACGACGCCGAGGTGGTGGAGCGTCGCCCGGAAACCGCCCCCGGAAAGCGCCAGTGCGATCGTGTTCATCGGGAGGGTGCCGGGGGGGCGACGGCCCCGCGCCGTCCGCCAGGAGAGCCTAGTTCACCGGCGCGGCCGCTGCCCCGTCGCGGCGGTAGAACGGAAGATGACGGTCGTGCCGCCGCGGACCGGCCCGCGTGGGGGTCGCCGCCGGCCGAGGCGGCAGTGCCGTCCCCACTTCCGCGCCCTTCCCAGCAAGGCTCGCCCGTGCGCGCCACCACGACGTTCGCCGATCTGTCCGCCGACCGCCCCTCGCTCCTGATGCGCTTCCTCGCGGCGATCGGGCCGGGCACGGTGCTCTGCAAGACCAGCAGCCTCGACATCCGCCATGACGGCACGAGCCTGGCGCTGCTCCGCGCCCGGCTGCCGCACTACGCCTTCCTCCCCGTCCCCAACGCCCATTACGTCCGCCGGGACGTCGCCGCGATTCGCCGGGCCCACGAGATGGTCGTCGACCGGCCGCTTTCCGACACCGACACCGACACCGACACCGATGCCGATGCCGCCACGGACGCCGATGCCGCCGCGATCCGGTTTCTCCGGGCCCAAGGGCTCGACCCGGGGGGCGTGCTCCGCGAATGGATCGCCCAGCTCGACCTCGGCGACTACGGCACGCCGCAGTTCGCCGCACGGCTCCGGCGCATCTACCAAGTGCCCCAGACCGGTCCGCTGATCGTCGTCGGGGCGCCTGAGGACTACCTCGGGTATCCGCCGCTCGACCACCCGACGGAGCCGGACCCCCACGACACGGAGCTCCGCGCGTTGCTGATTGAGAGCGGCTACGCGCGCCGCTTCCAGTCGATCAACGCCTTCAAGCGCGCCGCCAGCGCCGGGATCGAGGAGCTGCGCCCCGTGCGGCGCCACCACCCGATCACGCCGGTGGACTCGCGGCCGTTCGTCGACATCGGGCTGATCCACCTCGGCCGCACGGCGGCCGGGAGGACCGTGATGGTCGTGTCGGGAAGTTCGCACCCGTTCGGCACGCTCGGCGGGGTGCGGATCTGCTGCGACCACGCGCGCAACCGGCTCCAGCAGCTCGTCGCCGAGTTCGCCGACGGGAAGCGGCACGAGGTCGCCCTGCTGTACCGCGTCCGCCCGCAGGTCGACGGCACGGACGAGCCGCCGCTCTCGGCGACGGCCCCGATCGACGTCGACTTCGTCGTCACCGATGACGTCGCCGTGCCGTCCGAGCTGACGATCCGCGAGGCCGAGGTCCGGTTCACCCCGCTGCTCCCGTCGGCTCCGCCGGGGCGCCTCGGGACCGGACTGCTCGCCGACCACCTCACCCGCCGGGGGAGCGTGTCGGTCGTGGTCAAGTCGTATCCGGTCGACCGCCGCGACGATGCGACGGCCAAGGATCTCCTTGAGGCGGCGCTCCCCGGCCTCCACGAGGTGCCGGTGCCGGAAAACGTCCCCCATCGCCGCGCCGCGGCCGACGACGCATCGCTCGCCGCCTCGATCGCCGACGTCCTCGCCCTCGGGGCTTCCCCGGGCAGCGTCGTCGCCACGCTCGCCGGGCTCGACGGCGAGTGGTGGCAGCGCGTCGCCCACTGGCAGCGCGTGCTCGCCGCGCGGCACGGCGGATCGGCGGCGTTCAAGGCGCTGGTCGACGAGGGAGCGCGGCTCCCGGCGAGCGGGCCTCTGCTGATCCTCGGCAATCCGCGGGCGTTCCTCGGTGCCGACGCGGTCGACGGGGCCACCGCCGACGCCCGGCCGCAACTGGCCACCCTCCTCGGGGCGATCGGGTTCCCCAACCGGTACGAACTTGCCGGCCTCGAGGGCGACCAGTCGCTGGTGACCGACCACAAGCTCCTGCGGCACGTGGCGGTGCCGAGTGCGGACGAAGTCGACCGCGACACCGACGTCGGGATCGTCTACCTCACGCGCGGCCCCGAAGACCGCGATATCCTCGTGATCGCCGGCAACCACTGGCTGGGAACGCTCGCCGGGGTCCAGCTGCTGTTCGCCGAGCAGCGGCCGGGCATCGACCGGCTGGTCCAGGCGTACGTGGACGGACGGCGTCGGTCCGTCGAGATCGGCTACCGCTGCCGCCGTGTCGAGCAGCGCGACGCCCCCGAGGGCTCGCGCTTCCCGATGGTCCATCCGTCGGTCGACCTCGAGGTCGAGCTCCTCGACAAGGCAGATCTCGACGAGCCGTTCACCCGGAGCTGCAAGGCCGACGAGCACTTCGGCGGCCTGTGGCGGGCGCTCGATACCCGCGAAGGCAGCACGGCGGTAGTCGGCGGCGACTCGGAGATCGAGTTGCGGGTGTCGGGCCCCGTTGGCCGGCCGCTGCTGTCGATCACCTGCCGATCGTGCGTCCATCTCCCGCCCGGCGGCGACCGCCAGGGACAGTTGATCTTCCGCAGCAAACCGACGGTCTCGATCCACGACGAATTCATCGACCGCGTCCGCCAGGCGTGGCGGTCGTACCGTCACGACGTCGCCACGGGCACGTACCGCTGCTACTGCTTTCTCGTCGTCGGTCCACCGGGGAGTGGCAAGGAGAGCATGGGGGCGATCGTGCAACGGACGCTCGGCGGCGAGACGCCACTCGTGCCGGCCAACGTCGCCGGGCTGCCCGAATCGCTGATGCTGTCGGCGCTGTTCGGCCACGACAAGGGATCGTTCACGGGGGCGAGCGCCGACCGGAAGGGGTTGTTCGAGACGGTCGGCGACGGCGGTGTCCTCGTGCTCGACGAATTCGCCGCCGGTTCGGCGGTCCTCCAGGAGCAATTCCAGCCGGCGTTGCTGCGGTTCCTCCAGTTCGGCACCGGGCAGGCCATCGGGGCGGTGGAGCCGTTCCGCAGCCGCCTGTTCCTTCTCGCCAGCACCAACGAGGCCGAAACCCTCGACGGAATCGGGCCGCTGGTGCGCGAACGCCGGGTCCGTGCCGATCTCATCGACCGGTTCGGCCACCGCTGCGAGCTTCCGCCGCTCCGCGCCCGGCCGCTGGAGATCCTGCCGACGTTCCTGTGGATGTTCGACCGGGCACGCCGTGGGCCGGCGGCCGCGGATCAGCGCGGGCTCGGCATGGCTTTCGAGCAGCGGGCCCTGGAACGCCTCCTCCACCATCCCTGGCCCGGCAATTTCCGCCAGCTCGAGCAGGTCGCCGAGCGACTGGCACACGAACTCGACCGCGCGGGCGATGCGACGATCCGCGATGCGGCGCTGGCGCGGGCGCTGGGGATCGGCGCCGACGAACCCGTCCCCGGCGGCGCCCCGCCGCTCGTCGCGGTCCACGTCACCTGGACGGCGGTGGAGGTTCCGACCGTGCCGTCTCCGGTACGCCACCGGTCGGCCACCGGACCGGTCCCGCGCCCACGGATCGAATGGCCGCTCGAGGACACGGTGGCGATCCGGGAGCTGACGGCGATCCCCGACGCGCGCGAACTGTGCCGGCGGCTGGTGGTGCTGGGAAGCGATCCGGACGGAGGCCATGCGATTCGCAAGCCCGCGGCGACGATGCTCGCGCAGTCGACCGCCGCCCAGACCGAAAGGCTCGTCCGGAGCCTCGATGGCGAGCGGGTCGCGGCCGACGAGGCCGAGCGGCTCGCCGTCGCGGTGCTCGACGGCATCGTGCGCTTCGGCCGGGACAGTGTCCGCTCATACCGGTTCTCGGCGCCGTTCGTTGCCAAGTGGCTGCTGGTCGCGTTGGCGGCGGAGGACGGCGCCAAGGAGAAGCGGCGTGTCGATCCGGGCAAGGTGAAGAGGCTGCGCTTCCCGCTCGCCGACGTCTCCTGGGAACCGCTGTGGAGGCATCTCGAGAAACACACCCTCCCGGGCTCGATCGACGCTCAGGCGGGCCGCGTGCTGCGCGAGATGGCGATCCTGCTGCTCACCGGCGTCGACATCCGCAGCGACGAGTCACTGCGGCAGATCGCGGCCGCCTGCAAGTTTGAGTTGCCGCGTACGCGCCGGCTGTGACGGGAAGGGCGGAAGCGGCGCGAGGAATCCGGACAACTGACCTGGTTGTCCGGAGCGTTTCCGGCTGACTCCCTGGCCCCCGATGACGCCATCGAGCGTTTTTTGAGGTGTTTTCGTTTTTTCTGTCATCGGCACGGTTGGCACGCCCTCTGCTTATCCACTCATCCGCCCGCCGGTTTCCCTCCCGCCACCTCCCGCGTGCCAGGTGCCCCTTGCTCGACTCCGGATCCAATCACGACCACTCTCCCGACGAAGAACCGCCGCGTCCCGACCGCGGTCGGCCGAACGATCCCAACCGCTGGCGGCGACCCGACCGGCACGGCAAGCGCGACGAACTCGCGTTCTGGGAGGGCATTCTTTTCCCCACGCCGGGATTCCTCACCACGCCAGGGGTCACGTTCCTCGGTGACGGTCCCTACGGCAACGGCGTGCCGGCCGGCAGTGCCGACCTGGCGCGCCGCGAGGCGGCGGCCGATGCCGCTCCCGAAGACCACGTCCGCCTGCTGCCCTCGTTCGCCATCGCCCACGACCCGAAGCCCGGGGTCGTCGGCTCGCTCGGGCTGCCGCTCCCGCTCGGTCGCCAGTCGCCGAACCTGCTGGTGATCGGACGCTCGGGATCGGGGAAGACCGAGTCGGTGACCTTCCCGTCGGTCGTCCACGCTCTCGAGCAACGCTGGGCGGTGGTCGTGATCAACGTCAAGGGGCAGAAACAGACTCGCGTCATCCGCCGCCTCGCCCATGCCTTCGGCCGCGGCGACGAGTTCATGCTCGTCGCCCCGCGGTCCCCCGACCGCTCCCTCGGCTACAACCCGCTGGCCACCTGCACCGACATCGTGCGGGCCAAGCGGCTGGCGGAGTTCCTCGTGTCGGCGGCCGGGGGCCCGTCGCGCCACGACGGCGGGGTGTGGGCCTACAACCAGGCCGCGGACTTCCTCAAATTCGCGATCGAGGCGATGGGCCGTGATCTCCCGGCGAAGGCCTGCACGCTCCCCTACCTCCGTGACGTGATCGTCGGCGGGTTCTACGAGGACTTCGCCCGGATGCACAGGCGGTCGCCGTTCCTGCGCGGCTTCGCCCGGCACGTGGAGCGCAACAGCAACGGCGAGACCGTTGCCAACACGGTGGCCGAGTCGACTGCCTTCGTCGACGAGCTCGCGCCGTTCCTCGGCACCCACGAGGTCGATTTCGGGGCCTTCGCCCGCAATGGCGGGGTCCTCGTCGTCGAGATCGACGGGCAGGACATCGTCCACCTCCGGGTCGTGATCGCCCTGCTCCTCGGCGACCTCCTCCATGCCCTCCAGGAGACGGCGCGGAGCAGCCCCTCGAGCTGCCTCCCCCACAAGACGCTCGTGGCGATCGACGAGCTGGCCGCGGCCGGGCCGTTGCCCGATCTCCCCAACCTCCTCCACACCTGCCGCGATATGCGGCTCTCCTTCGTGGCCGGCACGCAGTCGCTGGCGCAGCTGCCGGCGATCTACGGCCGCGATGGTGACACCGTCGCCTCGGGCTTCCAGACGAAGATCGCCCTCGGCGGTGGCCTCGACATGGTGACGGCCGAGTTGATCTCCCGCGCCACGGGGATCGCGACCTGTATCGCGCCGACGGCGATCGGCCCGGACGACGACGGCGGTCTGGCGGTCCTCGGCGGCTGGCAGACGTTCGCCCGCCCGGTGTTCCTCCCCGGCGAGATCGCCAATCCCCGCCCCCATCCGCTCCTCGGCCCGGCCGCGACGGTGGTCTCGGGCGACGGGGCGACGCCGGCCTTCCAGGTGCACCTCGCGCCGGCGTACGGACACGGCGCCCTCGCGCGGCTCGCCAAGGAGGCCGCCGCCGAACCGCCGGGGGCGGACCGCCGCCCCAAACCACTCAAGCCGCCGCGCCGCCGCTTCCGCCCCGGCGACGGCCCACTGACCTCCGACGGCGATTCGTTTCCTGACGACGACGGGAAGCCGTCGGGCACCGACGGCATCCCGTTCTGACACCGCAGCGCGGGGCGGCGCTGCCCCTACGCGACGGCGCCGCCCCGCGCCGGGCCGACGAGGGCTCCGAGCGCGGGGCCGGCGGCCATCGTCGTGATCACGCACATCAGCACGCAGGCCACGAACAGCCGCAGGTCGATCAGGCCGGCGTCGAAGGCCGCCGCCGCCATCACGATCCCGAGGATCCCTCGGGCGTTGAGGCCGCAGCCCACCGCCAGCGCCTGGCGGTGATCCATGCCGGCGATCCGGCCACCGGTGTAGACGCCGGTGATCTTGCCGAGGAACGCGACCGCGGTGATCAGCCCGACCAACCAGGGGTCGAAACCGGCCAGAAAATCGGCGCTGATCGCCATCGACACGAAGAACACCGGCGTGAACGCGGCGTAGGCGAATTCACCGATGACGGCGAACGGCTCCGGGAACCGCGCCGCCGTCCCGGCCAGCGCGATCCCCATCACGAACGCGCCGAGGAACGAATGCAGCCCGAGGTGCTCCGAGCCGGCCGCGCCGACCAGGGCCAGCGCCAGCACCAGCGAAATCGCACCACTGGGGTAGGGAAGGTGCTGCCGCGCCCAGGAAAACAGCCCCGGGATGACGAACCGGCCCGCCAGGGCGATGCCGACGAGGAACAGCGCCGCCGCGCCGAGGACCGCCAGGCCCGATCCCGATCCACCGCCGGCGGCGCGCGGGGCGAACTCGGCGAGGATCACCGCGAACAATCCCCAGCCGACGAGGTCGTCGACGAGCGTCGCCGACATGATCGTCCGCCCGATGTCGCTCCTGAACAGCCCCATGTCCATCAGGATCCGGGCGATCACCGGGTTGGCGGAGAGCGACAGCAGCGACCCCATGAACAGCGCCGTCGCGAACCGGTCCTTGGCGGTGACGCCGATCACGTCGGGGAACAGGTAGCACATCGCGAACCCGAGCAGCAGCGGCACGAACGTGCCGACGCTCCCCACCAGCAGCGAGCGCCGCCCGCTGCGCCGCAACTCGGCGACACTGATGTCGAGGCCGATGGTGACGATGAAGAACAGCATCCCGACCCGCGCCACGGCGCCGCGCGCCGATGCCACCGGCCCCGACGGCGGGAACAGCCACGCGAACACCTCCGGCGCCACCCGCCCGAGCACCGTCGGGCCGAGGAGCAGGCCGCCGGCGATCTCGCCGACGACCGCCGGGATGCCGAGCCGGCGCGCCGCCGCGCCGAGGACCAGGGCCGTGGCCAGCATCGCCGCCAAATGAAGCGAGAGGGTCGTCCAGTCGGTCTGCGTCATCGCCGCGCCGAAGGAAGGGCGGAAAAAAATGTCGCTACGATACTTGTCGAGACGACCATTCGCAACGCAAACGCCCACCCCGCATGGTCGGGGGGAAATGCCGATGGTCGGTCGCAGCCGTCAGGGCGCCGCCGGGGACACGCCATCGGTTTCCCCGTGGCGCCGTCGGCCGCACCAGTGGGCCGAGCGCCGCGTCCACGAAACCTACCGGCGCTCCCCGCCGAACCCGAGCCCCACCTGCTCGAGGACGCGCGCCGTGGCCGGCGACTTGTTGAGGACGTAGAAGTGGATCCCGGCGACCCCGCCGTCGAGCAGCCCACGCACCTGGCGGCTGGCGAACTCGACGCCGGCCTCGAACTGCGCCACCTCGTCGTCGCCGGCCGCTTCGAGGGCCCGCGACAGCGTTTCCGGAAGCTTCGCCTTGCAGAGGCTGGCGATCCGCCGCACCTGCTGGTAGTTGGTCACCGGCATGATCCCCGGGACGATCGGGGCGACGATCCCGACGGCATCGCAGCGGTCGCGGAAGCGGAAGAAATCGTCGTTGTCGTAGAACAGCTGCGTGACGACGACGTCCCCGCCGGCGGCGCACTTCCGCGCCAGGTTGTCCAGATCGGCCTGCGGGCTGACCGCTTCCTGGTGGGTCTCGGGGTATCCGGCGACGAGGATCCCGAACCGGGGAAACTCCCGGCGCACCAGTTCCACCAATTCCGACGCCCAGCGCAGCCCACCGGCCACGGCCTCGAAGGCGGTCTGCCCCTGCGGCGGGTCTCCGCGGAGGGCGACGATCGCGTCGACTCCCCGGGCTTCGGCGGCGCGGAGGTAGTCGCGGATCTCGTCGACCGTGCTGCCGACGCAGGTCAGGTGGCTGGCGAGGGGAATTTCAGGATGCCGCGACCGGACTCCGGAGAGGATGTCGAGCGTCTTGCCACGCGTCGACCCGCCGGCGCCGTAGGTGCAGGTGACCAGCGCCGGCTCGAACCGGGCCAGTTCGGCCATCGTCCGCCACAGCATCGCCTCCGACTCGGCCGTCTTCGGTGGAAACAACTCGAACGACAGGCCGAACCGCCCTTCCCGGTAAGCATCGAATGGCGACACGCGGCAACTCCCGTGGGATTCCTTGTCGGTCGAACCTAGTCTCATCCGCCCGTGGGCGAAGCCCCCCACGGCGGCGATCGCCGCCGGCTGGCCGCTCAGGGGCGCGGCCGCGGCCGCGGCGGCTTCTCGTCGTCCATCGTGGCGATGTAGGCACGGAGGCGCTCGAGCTCGTCGCTGACATGCCGCAGCTTGAGCATGTTCTCGACGCGCTTGACCAGCTCCACCTTGTTGACGGGCTTGGAGAGGAAATCATCGGTCCCCGCCTCGACGGCGCGCTCGATGTCGCCCAATTCGCCGAGGGCCGTGACCATCAGGATCATGATCGGGCTGGTGGCGGGATCACGCTTCAGCCGCTGGCAGACCTCGAAGCCGGACAGCTTGGGCATCATCACGTCGAGGAGGATCACGTCGGGCGCGAAGGCGGAGACCTTGGCCAGCGTGTCGGCCCCGTCGACCGCGGTGGCGATTTCGCAGTCGATGTCGGCGAGGTACACCTCGAGGAGCTCGCGATTGGGCTCGTTGTCGTCGGCGATCAGCACCCGGCTCCGCGGGCGCTTGGGTGCGTCGGCGGGACCGTCCCCCGGTGCTGCGGACGGTGGGACGGCGGCGTCGGAGCGGGTCATGGCGGCGTCTCCACGGCGCTCGGCCGCGTTCCGGAAAGGGGCAGGGCACCCGGGAGGCAGGCCCGGGGCGAGCTCCGTCAGGGAATCTCGAACAGCGACTGGCTCTTCACGATCGCCCGATCGTCCGGGAAGGTGTGGAACGCGTGCACCGACAGCGTCTTCGTCCGGGTCTCGATGTTCAACCAGCTGATCGCGCCCAGCGCGATGCGCGACGCGGAATCGAAGCGGTGGAGCAGCCCGTGCCGCTCCCCCTCGGTGGCCAGTTCCTGCTGGAACGTCCAGAACACCTCCGGGGCCACGGTCTCGAGTTGGAACGCCGTCTGGTAGCCCGTCCCACCGCGGCATTCGAGGCTGTCGCTCCGTTCGCCGACGAGGCGATGGGAGAGGAGCCGCCGCTTGTGCGGCAACGGCTGCTCGGCGCTGGCGGCGATCTCGGTGAGCGTCAGCCCGCCACGGCGCCAGCAGACGAGGTGCCCGGCGGAGGTGATCGCCACCGTCGCCTGGTAGGCCCCCCGTTCGATCGTGCGGCTGGCGAGGACGACGAACAGCTCGGGGTGCAGGGCCCGTCCGTACAACTGGAACACCAGGTCGCAGATGCGGGGACGGGCCGAGAGCACGGGTCGACTCCGGGATGGCACCGCGGACGATCCCGCAGCCGTTGCGGAGTATAGGTCTTCCATGCGCCAGCCACCATGCCGCAGGGCGCGCTTGTCAGAACAGGCCGACGAGCATGTCGTAGGCCGCGTGCGTGCCGGCAGCGATGCCGAAACCACGCACCAACAACACGCCGGCGAAGAACAACCCGGCGAGAAACCGGAACGTGAAACTGTAGACGGAGAAGGCATCGCTGAGCGGGCCGACGTAATGGGCGAGGCTGAACAGGAGGCTCGACAGGATCACCCCCGCGCCGTAGGCCGGCGCGCCATCGCCGAACACCCGCCCCACGAGCCATGCCAGTGCCGGCAGCAGCAGCAAGCGGAACAGCACCTCCTCGTACAGCCCGGCACCGCAGTAGCCGATCACCCGGGCCAAAAACCCCTCGCGCACCAGTGCCACATCGAGGGGCCAGATCCGGTCCTGGAGCCGCGCCACGCCGACGAGCACCGCCGCCAACAGGAGCGATTCGAGGGCCATTCCCAGCAGCACGGCGGGGCGGAAGCGCCAGCGGTCGTGCTCGACGTGGTGCCAGGCGAGGAGCCCGAGCACGGTGAGCACGGGGAGGAAGAAATAGGAACCGAAACCGAGTGCGTCGAGGGCCTGGCGCAGCCAGACGTCGGCGCCGTTGCGCGGCGTGCCGCGGCCGCGGAGGAGCACGCCCCCCTCGTACGCCAAGACCAGCGGGAGCGTGAACACGAGGCTCGTGAGCGGCGTGCGCGACAGTTCCCAGTAGCCGGGCTCCGACGCATCGGCGCCAGGGCCATCCCACTCCCCGACGGCACCGGCATCGGGCGCCGGATCCAGCGGCTCGGGGTCGTCTGCGAACGGTGGCTGCATCGATCGAGCACCCGGTCCTGCCGGCCGCCGCCGCGGCGCGCCCTGCCTCCGCGGATGTGTTGTGCCCGCTCGGCGACGGCCGTGCAAGCGCCCGCGTGACTGCATGCTGGCATGCGCTGCGCGGCCGACACCGACGCGCCACCGCACGACTGCCGCGAGTCCCGCCGCGGACGACGCAGCCTTGACAAGATCGACGTCGTTCACAGAATGCCACCCCATCGCGGCACGCGGCGGTCACGAGGGCCACCGTTGCCGGAGCGCTTCGTGGCGGGAGGACGCGGCACCTGCGACACGGTGGCTGCGTGACTGATCGCTCGACACACCTGGCGTGGAGGCACGACGAAACGAGCCATTCGGCACGCGGACGATCGATCCACATGTCGTGATACCGATCGCCGCCGATCGGTGAGAAGCGACCCTGGAGCACACCGCGGCTGCGTGCCGTGATCCGGAGGGATGGCCGCAGCGCCTTCCGGAATGCCGATCGATGGGGGGCGACGACTGAGGGATCGACTGTCGACGACCTTGGGTCGTGGCCTGGATGTCACCCCCGTTTTTTCGATTCGTTCGCCGTTCGCCGGCCATGGCTCGTCGATCGGGCACACGGCGTGCCGACGCCACCCCTCCCCGAGAGGGGACTCTGGCCCCGCCCGTGGTTTCGCTCCCGGCGGCCCGGAACGAGCCGAGGCGAGTGCCGGCCGCCTGATAAACTGCTTTGGCCGGCGCGGAATCCCCGCGGCTGACGGAGCGGCGGGACACGACCATGGCACGATGCCTGATCGGATGCGGCGCCAATGCCGGCGTGCCGCGTGACCAGCTCGAACGGGCCGTGGAGCTCCTGCGGTTCATGCCCGGAATCAGCCTGGTCGCGGTCAGCCGAACCCGCCGTTCCGCACCGGTCGGCGGTCCGGCGGGCCAGCCGCCGTTTCTCAACGGCGCCTGCCTGGTCGACACGGCGCTTGGCCCGCGTGAGCTGCTCGAATCGCTGGCGGCCGTCGAGAACACGCTCCACCGCGACCGCAGCGTTCGCTGGGGTCCGCGGACGATCGATCTCGACCTGCTCCTTTACGACGACCTGGTCATCGACGAGCCGGAGACCGAGATCGCCGGCCGTCACCATGGCGCGCTGACGGTGCCCCATCCACGGATGGCGACGCGCCGGTTCGTCCTTGAGCCGTGCGCCGAGATCGCCCCCGAGGCGGTCCATCCCCTGTCCGGCTGCACCGTCCGCGAACTGCTCGACAACATTTCGCGCCCCGCGGTCCACGTCGCCGTGGTGGGCGTGCCGGGGAGCGGCGCGGCCGAGGTCGCCGGCGCGATCGCCGATGCCACGCTGGCACGCCTGGTGCGGCAGCCCACGCCACTGCCCCGCGGTGCCGATCCGGCCGACTGGGACGCCGCGCTCGGGGATTGGGCACGCGTGCTGTCGGCCGAACGGGCCGCGGCGCACGGCGCCGATGCCGGGAACGATCCGGGCCCGGTGACCGTCGTCGCCGACTGCTGGCTGGGAACGCTCCTGGTCGCGGCCGAGGGCTGGCTCCCTCCCGCCCCCCGCGCCGCGTTTGCCGACCGGTTCGCCACCCGCGCCGCCGCGGCACTCGCGCCCGGGGTCGCGGTGGTCACGGTGGCCAGCGGTACGACGCTGGCCGAACGGATCGCGTTCCGCACGCGGCGCGGGGACCACACCGACCTGTTCCGGGATACGGATGTCTTCGGCGCCGGTGGCACCCCCGAGTCGACGGCGGCGGAGCTCGTCGCACTCCAGCAGCGGCTCCTCGAGCGCGTCCAGCGCCGCTGCGCCGCCGACGATCCCCTCCACCGCCTCCGGCCGCCAGCCGTGGTCGTGGTGCCCGCCGACGACCTCGGCACCGCCATCGCCGAGGGGATCGCCGCCGTCGAGGCGATGACATGACAGCCCCGGCCGCGGTGATCACCGACCCGGAGGAGATCGCAACGCTGGTCCGCGAATCGCGCCACCGCGGCCGGACCGTCGGCTTCGTCCCCACGATGGGCGCGTTGCATGCCGGGCACGCGAGCCTCGCCGAGGCGGCCGCCGCCGAGTGCGACGACGTCGCGGCCTCGATCTTCGTCAACCCGACGCAGTTCGGCCCGCACGAGGATTTCGCCCGGTACCCGCGGACCCTCGATGCCGACCGCCGTCTCCTCGCGGCCCGTGGCGTGCGCTGGGTCTTCGCCCCCGACGTGGCGGCGATCTATCCGCCCGGCCATGCGACGCGGATCGTCGTCGACGGGCCGGCGCTGCCCTTCGAGGGCGCCCTGCGGCCCGGTCATTTCTCCGGCGTGGCGACGGTCGTCCAGCGGCTGTTCGCGTTCGTGCCGGCGCAGCGCGCCTACTTCGGCCAGAAGGACTGGCAGCAGACGCTCGTCGTCCGCCGGATGGTCGCCGACCTCGCCCTCCCGGTCACGATCGTCGTCCGGCCGACGATCCGCGAGCCCGACGGGCTGGCGCTGAGCTCCCGCAACGCCTATCTCTCGGCAGCCGAGCGCCGCCGGGCGACGGGGCTCTCGGCCGCGCTGGCGGCAGCGGCGCGCGACTGGGCGGCGGGCGCCCCGGTGGCCGACATCGAGGGGACGATGCGCCGGATCATCGACGACCACGGCATCGCCGTCGACTATGCCGCGGTGGTCGAGCGTGAATCGCTCGCACCGCTCGCCGATCCCGCCGCCCCGGCGGTGGCCCTCGTGGCCGGGCGCCTCGGCACGACGCGCCTCATCGACAACCAGCTCCTCGACGGCCGCGCCGGCGCAGCCTGAAACGGGACCGACCGATGCGCTCGATCCTGTTCCACGTCCCCGGCCGGATCGGCGCCGTGCCGCTGTTCGGCTGGGGGGCGCTGCTGGCGGTGTGGGGCGTGATCGCGGTGGTCGCCCTGGCACGGGGGATTCACCGCGACGGCTGGAGCCGGGCGCTGCTCCACCTCGGGCCGCAGATCGCGCTGACGGGGGCGTTCGTGCTCTGGGGCTTGCCGGCGCTCGACGATGGAGCAGGGGTGCCGGTCCGCGGCTACGGGGTGATGCTCCTGGTGGCGGCGGCCGCCGGCACCTGGCTGTCGATCGTCCGCGGGCGGCGGATGGGTTTCGACGCCGACACGATCCTGGCGCTGGGACTCGAGGTGTTCCTCGCCGGGTTGGTCGGTGCCAGGTTGTTCTACGTCGTCGAGTACCACGCGCAGTTCTTCCCGCCGGGGCGGAGCCTCGTCGCCGCGCTCCCGGAGATCCTCAACCTCGCCGCCGGCGGGCTGGTGGTCTTCGGTTCGCTGCCGACGGCGGCCCTCGCGGCCTGGTGGTTCGCCCGGCGCCGCGGGCTGTCGCTGCCGCGGCTGGCCGACTGCATCGCCCCCGGGTTGCTCGTCGGGCTGGCGCTGGGGCGCGTCGGCTGTTTCCTCAATGGCTGCTGTTACGGTGGCCCCTGCGACCTCCCCTGGGGGGTGCGGTTTCCGCCGCACAGCCCGCCATGGCTCGACCAGGTCGCGCGGGGACTGCTCCCGGCACCCACCGGCGACACGCCCGCCCCCTGGAGCCTGCCGGTGCACCCCGCCCAGATCTACGCCGCGATCGACGCGGCGCTGCTGGCCTGGCTGGCGGTCCTGTTCACCCCCTTCGCCCGCCGCGACGGGGCGGTGTTCGCCCTCGTGCTGTCGCTCCACCCGATCTCGCGGATCCTGCTCGAGATGATCCGGATCGACGAGCCGGGTGCGCTCGGCACGAGCCTGTCGATTTCCCAGCTGATTTCGCTCGTCCTCCTCGGGCTCGCGGGGCTGGCCTGGGGGGTGTTGTGGCTTTTCCCGGCCGCGGCGAGACCGCAGGGGGATGCCGGTCGGGAGGATCGCCGATGACCCCACCAGAATCTCCCGGGGCGGGCACACCGTCTCGGCCCGGACGTCGCATACCCCCGGGAACCGTCTCGATCCGCTGCCGGCTCGACGGACCGTTGGTCGTCGAACTGGCCGCCGACCTGGCGGCCCAGGGGGTCCTGGTGCGGCTGACCGACCACGAAGGTGTCGAAATCCCCCCGCCCCCCACCACCAAGCCGTCCCTCGCGCTGTGCCGCTGCGGGCAGTCGCGGCGTCGGCCGTTCTGCGACGGTTCCCATGTCGCGGCCGAGTTTCGCTCGGCAGGGGACGGGGAGCGGTCGGATCCCGGTGGGGCGGCCGGCTGAGCGGTCGTTTCGCGCTTCCCCGCGAGTCGGCCGCCGGCTCGTCGAGCCAGCCACACGCCGCCTGCCTCCCCGGGGGCGACAGCGGTGCTGGCCGACGTCAAGCCGGGAAAAGGCAAGAAAGGAGGCCGGGGGGATTCCTGCCGATTGCGCCAGATGAGGAAGGGCTGCGTACAACGGAAGGTGTGATTCATAAAACACTTGCGCCACGCCGATCAGGAGGGGAACCGGGGTTCGGACGGGCAAACAATATGGACGGGCACCTGAATCCCTTGTACGGTGTCGGTGCTCGGAACCGGGGTTTCCCGGTGCCCCGTCCGGCCATTCGCGGCCGGCCCCGGGGCGAGCCCAGGCGACCGCCGGTGGCGATGAGAGGGCGATGAGACAGTGACGCCGTCCCGCGGACGGGAAGCCCGCAGCGAGGCCGCCAACGCCGGTTCGATCCCCGACGAGGTCTGAAAACGCTTCGATGTCGACCGCGTCCGGCAACTTCTACCAGCGTTTCAGCGTGGGGATCATGGCGATCCTCATGTTCCTGCTGCCGCTGGTGGTGGTCGGTGCGATCAATGCGAAGGGAAACAACCGCAACGACGTGAAGGGGTGGCTGCCCCTGGAATACCCGGAGACCCAGGTCTACCGGCGGTTCCGCCAGAGTTTCCAGGGGGAGGAGTTCATCCTCGCCAGCTGGGACGGCTGCACGATGGCCGACCCGCGGCTGGAGCTGTTGGCCCAAAAGCTCCTCCCGCCGCCGGAAGAGGCGGCCCGCATCGACCGGCCCCTCTACTACAAGACCGTCCAGACCGGGCCGCGGGCCGTTGCCCAGATGACGGCCGAGCCGCTGAACCTCGACGAGGCGACGGCCATCGATCGCCTCACCGGGGCCCTCATCGGGCCGCCGGCCGAGGGCGTCGAGCCGGGAAGCCCCGAAGACGACCCGCGCCTGCGGCAGACCTGCCTCGTCCTCACCCTCTCCGATCTCGCCCGGGCGAACCTCCACGGAGCCGTCGACCTCATCAAGCAGGTCGCCACCGAGGAGTGCGGGATCCCGGCCGACGATTTCCACCTCGGCGGTCCCCCGGTCGACAACGTCTCGATCGACAAGGCGGGGCAGACGAGCGTCACGATCCTCTTCGGCCTGTCGCTGGTCGTCGGGTTCTTCGTCAGCTGGTGGAGCCTGAAGAGCAAGCTGCTGGTCGGCCTCGTGCTCGCCTCCGGCGTGTACAGCATGTTCGCCAGCCTGGCGGTGGTCTGGTACTGCGGCTACCCGGTCGACGCGATCCTGCTGACGATGCCGTCGCTGGTCTACGTGGCGACGACCAGCGGCGCCATCCACCTCGCCAACTACTACCGCGACCAGCTCGCCGAGACGGGCCAGCAGGAGGGCGCTGCCGGCCGCGCCGTGCACCACGCGATGCTCCCGCTGACGCTGGCCACCGGCACGACCGCCGTCGGCTTGGCGACGCTGGCGGTCAGTGAGCTGGTGCCGATCCGGATGTTCGGCATCTTCTCGGCGATCGGCGTCGTGGTCAGCTTCCTGATTCTCGTGACCTTCATGCCCGCGGCCCTGGAACTGTTTCCGCCGAAGCTGCGGATCGGGCGGCTCGCCGGCGACGGCAGCGACGACGGCTGGCGCCCCGCGGAGGAGAGCCGCTGGTGGCGGATCGGCGAGTGGATCACGCGGAACCATGCCCTGGTGACGACCGCCTGCCTGGCGCTGATGGCCGGCGTCGGCTACGGGATGACTCGGGTCGAGAGCAGCGTCCAGCTGATGCGCTTGTTCTCGCCGCGGGCGCAGATCCGCGAGGACTACCGCTGGCTGGAACGCAAGCTCGGGCCGCTGGTGCCGATGGAGGTCCTCGTCCGCATCGACGACTCGAAGTGCGGGCTGAGCTTCCTCGAGCGGATGGAACTGGTCGGCGAGATCCAACGCGAGATCGGCCGGCTCGACGAGGTCGGCAGCTCGCTGTCGACGGTCACGTTCGGCCGTGAGCTCGACGTCGGCGGCGGCGGCGTCGGCGGCGCGGCCGGACGCGTGTTCGGGCTGTCGTCGAAGACGCGGCGCAGCGTCCTCAACAAGCGGCTCGTCGCCCACCGCGACGACTTCCTCGCCGGCGATTACCTCCGCGAGATGGTCCACGACGACGGCCACGCCGAGGAGCTGTGGCGGATCAGCGCCCGCGTCAGCGCCATCAAGGAAGTCGACTACGCGCTGTTCAAGCAGGACCTCCAGAAGACGATCGACCCGATCCGCGCCCGGCTCGCCACCGAGGGCGTCGAGGGGATCGCCGTCGATTACACCGGCCTGGTGCCGTTGGTCTACAAGGCGCAGCACTCGCTGCTCGACGGGCTGATCGCCGGATTCATCACCGACTTCGCGATCATCGTGATCGTGATGGTGATCCTCTGCCGGGCCGCCTCGGCGGGACTGGTGCTCCTCCTCCCCGCGGCGTTCCCGGCGGTCTGCGTGTTCGGCGGCATGGGCTGGGGCAATTCGATCCTCAAGTCGCTCGACGCCGGCACGCTGCTGATCGACATCGGCACGGTGATGGCGCCGAGCGTCGCCCTCGGCGTGACCGTCGACGACGTCGTCCACTTCATGCTCTGGTTCCGCCGCGGGATCGCCGAGGGCCTCTCCCGCCGCGAGGCGGTGATGCTCGCCTACAAGGGCTGTGCCCGGGCGATGTACCAGAGCTGGGGTGTGATCGGCATCGGGCTGTCGGTGTTCTCGCTGTCGCCGTTCGGCCCGACGCAGCGCTTTGGCCACATGATGCTCGCGATGCTGACCATCGCCCTGGTGGGCAACCTCGTGCTCATGCCGGCCATGCTCTCCGGTCCGCTCGGCGCCGTGTTCGCCTGGAGCGTGGAGCGGGTGGAGCGCGCCAAGCGGCGCCGCGAGGGGCGGCGCGAGCTCCACACCGATCCCGGCAGCGACACGCTCCCGGCCCCGCACGTCGTGCCCGGCCCCGCGGACCGGGTCGTCCACGCCTGATCCGCGCGGCGACCGTTCCGCCCCGCGGCGCGCCGTGGCGCCCGCGGCCCCCTGCCGGTGTGAGCCATGGACCCCGCTGTGCCGCCGTCACCGTCGCCGCCCGCCGCCGACGGGCTGCCCACGGCCACCGTCGTTCTCAAGCCGAAGCGGGCCCGGCCGTTCTTCGGTCGCCATCCCTGGGTGCTCGATTCGGCGATCGCCCGCCTCGACGGCGACCCGGCGGCCGGTGACGTCGTCGATCTGGCGACCCACGAGGGGCGGTTCGTGGCCCGCGGGCTGTTCAATCCCCACAGCCGGCTGCGCGTGCGGCTGTATGCCTTCGATCCGGCGCAGCCGCTCGACGGGGCGCTGTGGGAAGGGCGGATCGCCGCCGCCGTCGCCCTCCGCCGCCACCTCGGCCTCGACGCCACCGACGGCGCCGTGCGCCTCGTCAACAGCGAGGGAGACGACCTCTCCGGATTGGTCGTCGACCGCTACGGCGAGTGGCTGTGCGTCCAGGTGACGGCGCTGGCGATGGCGGCCCGGCTGGAGACGCTGTCCGGCATCCTCGGGACGCTGACGCCGACGCGGGGCATCCTCCTCCGCGGCGCCGAGCGCGGGCTCGCCGGCCTCGAGGGGCTCCACCTCCCCGACCGGGTCGTGCGCGGCCAGGCCCCCGACGGGCCGGTGTTCGTCCGCGAAGGAAATCTCCGCTACGGGATCGACCTCGCTGCGGGGCAGAAGACCGGCTTCTACCTCGACCAACGTGACAATCGTCACGCCGCGGCGCGCCACGCACCGGGAAAGCGCGTGCTCGACATGTTCTGCTACTCGGGGGGCTTCGCCCTCACCGCCGCCGCGGCCGGGGCCAGCGCCGTGCTCGCGGTCGATTCCAGCGCCAAGGCGACGGCGTTGGCGGCCGCCAACGCCCGGCTCAACGGCCTGGCGACTATGGCGGTGGAGACGGCCGACGCCTTCGAACGGCTCGCCGAGCTGGCCGGATCCGGCGAGCGCTACGGGATGGTGGTCCTCGATCCGCCGAAGTTCGCCCGGAGCCGCGCCACCGTGGCCGACGCGCTCCGCGCCTACCACCGCATCAACCGCCTCGCCGTCGACCTCCTCGAACCGGGCGGAACGCTCGTCACCTGCAGCTGTTCCGGGGCCGTGGGACGCGACGAGTTCCTGACGATGCTCGCCGGCGTCGCCCAGCAGGCGCGGCGGTCGATCCGGCTCCTCGAGGTGCGCGGGGCGGCCCCCGACCACCCCGTGAGTGCCAGTTGCCTCGACGGCGAATACCTCACGTGCGTGATCGCGCGGGTGCCGTGACGTGGGCACGACCGGCGCGGTGGCGGTGGTAGACTCGTGGCAGTCCCCGTGGGCTCGATCGCATGGCCCTCCGTCGCCTCCTCGCCCTGTCGCTGTTGCTGGCCGGCGCCGTGGCTCCGGGCCGGGCCCGAGCCGGCGAAGCGCACCTGACCGCCGACGACTTCACGGCGCGGGTCGCCCCCGTCCTCGAGCGCCGCTGCGGCCACTGCCATGGCGCCCAGCGCCAGGAGGGAGGGCTGCGGCTCGACTCGTTCGCGGGCCTCGTCGCCGGTGGTGACTCCGGTCCCGCGATCGTTCCGGGAAGCCTCGCCGAGAGCCTGCTGGCCCGGGCCGTGCTCCGCCGCGACGAAACGCTCCTCATGCCGCCGGGGGAGGCGCTGCCCGCCGACGAGCTGGCACTCGTGACGGCCTGGATCGAAGCCGGGGCACCGCACCCCGGCGGGTCGCTCGAGCCACCGCCGCCGCTGCCGCCCTTCGATCCGGTGGCCCAGCGCGCCCACTGGTCGTTCACCCCGGTCGTCCGCCCGCCCGTGCCCGTCGTCGCCGGGGCCGCCGATCCGATCGACGCCTTCGTGCGCCAGGCCCTCGCCGCCGTCGGCGTCGAACCGACCGGACCGGCCGATCGGGCGACGCTCCTGCGCCGCGTGACGTTCGACCTCACCGGCCTGCCGCCCTCTGCCGACGAGGTCGCGGCATTCCTCGCCGACGATTCCCCCGACGCCTTCGCCCGGGTCGTCGACCGGCTCCTCGACTCGCCCCAGTACGGCGAGCACTGGGCGCGCCACTGGCTCGACGTCGTCCGCTACGCCGACTCCAACGGGCTCGACGAGAACGTCGCCCACGGCACCGCGTGGCGCTACCGCGACTGGGTGATCGCGAGCCTCAACGAAGACCTCCCCTACGACCGATTCCTCCGCCGCCAGGTCGCCGGCGACCTGCTCGCCACCCCCGACACCCCGGCAGCCGAGCGCAACGCGCTCTTCGTCGCCACCGGGTTCCTCGTCCTCGGCCCCAAGGTGCTCGCCGAGGGGGACCAGGCCAAGCTCGCCGCCGACGTCGTCGACGAGCAGGTCGACACGCTGTCGCGCGCGTTCCTCGGGCTGTCGTTCGGCTGCGCCCGCTGCCACAACCACAAGTTTGATCCCGTCTCCCAGGCCGACTACGCGGCACTGGCAGGGATCTTCACCAGCACGCGGTCGATGGAGTCTCTGGCGCGGATCGCACGCTGGCAGGAAAACGTCGTCGCCACTCCGGAGGCGCTCGCCGCCCATGCCGAGGCGACGGCCACCGTCGAGGCGCGGAAGGGGGCGGTCGCCGCCGAACTGGCCAGTGCCCGGGGCGCCGTCGCCGCCGCCGGCACCGATCCGGCGACGGTCGCGGAGGAGTCGCTCCCCGAGGAGGTTCACCAGCGCCTCACGGCGCTGCGCGACGCGGTGGCGGAGGCCGAGCGGGCGGTCGTGCCGCTCGACACCGCGATGGGGGTGGTCGAGGGAACTCCGGCCGACGCCCGGATCGCCATCCGCGGCGACCACCTCGTGCCGGGGCGGCGCGTGCCGCGCGGCGTGCCGGTGGTCCTCGAGATCGACGGCCCGCTGGCGATTCCCCCGGCGGCGAGCGGCCGCCGCGAATTGGCCGACTGGCTCACCGACCCGCGCCATCCGCTCACCGCCCGGGTGATCGTCAACCGGGTGTGGCGCTGGCACTTCGGCCGCGGGATCGTCGCCACCACCGACAATTTCGGGCGGCTCGGCGACCGGCCCGTCAACCAGCCGCTCCTCGACTGGCTGGCGGCGGAACTGGTCGACTCCGGGTGGTCGCTGAAGGCGCTCCACCGGCGGATCCTCCTCTCGGCGGCCTGGCAGCGGTCGAGCACCGCTGCCGACAGCCCGACCGCCGCGCGAGCGCTGGAGGTCGACCCCGACAACCACCTCGCTTGGCGCGCCACCGTCCGCCGCCTCGAGGCGGAGAGCATCCGCGATTCGCTGCTTGCCGTGGGGGGCACGCTCGACCGCTCGATGGGCGGGTCGCTGCTCCACGTCGCCAACCGGGCGTTCCTCTTCGACCACACCTCGATCGACGGCACGCGCTACGACGCCCCGCGGCGCAGCATCTACATGCCGGTGATCCGCAATCACATCCAGGACTGCCTGTGGCTGTTCGACTGCACCGACGGCGCCGTCCCCTGCGGCGACCGCGGCACGTCGACGGTGCCCTCGCAGGCGCTGTGGCTGCTCAACGGCGATCTCGTCCTCGACGTGGCCGAACGCGTCGCGACGAGCGTGCTGGCCGCCACCCCCGGCGACGGCGCGCCACGCCCCCTGCTTCTCTTCCGCCGCGTCCTCGGCCGCTCCCCGACAGCCGCCGAGGAGCGGCTCGTCGCCGAGGCGGTGGCGCGGATCACCGCGCGGCTGGCGGAGGCGGGAACGCCCCCCGCCGGGCGCGAGGCAGCGGCCTGGACCGCCGTCGCCCAGGGCCTGCTGGCGGGCGACGAGCTCCTCTTCGTGCGCTGAGCGGAGGCCGCGATGCAATCGATTCCCCTGCCGACGAGCCGGCGCCGTGCCCTGGCCGGCAGCGCCGTCGGCTTCGGCTGGCTGGCCGCGCGGAACCTGCTGGCCGGCACCGTCGACCACGGCCTGCCGGTGCGCGCCCGGCGCGTGATCTTCATGTTCATGAAGGGGGGCCCGTCGCACGTCGACACCTTCGATCCCAAGCCGAAGCTCAGCGCCGACGATGGCAAGCCGTTTCCGGCGGCCAAGCCGCGCGTCCAGTTCGCCGCCACCGGCAATCTCCTGGCCAGTCCGTGGCGCTTCCGTCGGTATGGCGAGTGCGGCAGCCCGGTGAGCGACCTGTTTCCGCACGTCGCCCGGCACGTCGACCGGATCTGTTTCCTCCATGGCGTCCACGGGACCAATGCCGCCCACGGCGGCGCCGTCCTCAAGCTCCACACCGGCAGCGACACGTTCGTCCGTCCCGGCATGGGGGCTTGGGTGAGCTACGGCCTGGGGACGCTCAACACTGACCTCCCCGCGTTCGTCACGATCTGCCCGACGCTCGCCCACGGTGGCGCCAACAACTGGGGCAGCGCCTTCCTCCCCGCGCGCCACCAGGGGGTGCCGCTCGGCGTCGCCAGCCGGCCGGCGACCGAGGCACGGATGAAGTTCATCGCCAATCCGCGCTGGTCGGCGGACGTCCAGCGCGCCCAGCTCGACTTCATCCGCGGGCTCGGCGACCAGGCCGCCGCCGACCCGGTCCTCGAATCGCGCCTCGAGAGCTTCGAATTGGCGTTCCGCATGCAGCGGGCGATGCCCACCGTCGAGGATCTCTCCGGCGAGACGCGGGAGACCCTCGCGCTGTACGGCCTCGACGACCCGGTCACCGCCAACTTCGGCCGCCAGTGCCTGCTCGCCCGGCGGTTCGCCGAGGCGGGGGTGCGCTTCATCCAGGTGACCCACAGCGACGGCAAGGTGCAGTGGGACCAGCACGCCGACCTGCTCGCCGGCCACGGCGAGAAGGCGGCCGAGGTCGACAAGCCGATCGCCGGGCTGCTCGAGGACCTCGCCCGCCGCGGGCTGCTCGACGACACGCTGGTGGTCTGGTCGGGGGAGTTCGGGCGGACGCCGGTGGCCCAGGGCACCAACGGCCGCGACCACAATCCCGAGGGCTTCACGATCTGGATGGCCGGAGGGGGCGTGCGCGGCGGGTTCCGCTACGGTGCCACCGACGACTACGGCTACTACGCGGTCGACGGGCGGATGAGCATCCACGACGTCCACGCCACGATCCTCCACCTCCTCGGCGTCGACCACCTCCGCCTCACCTACCGCCACGGCGGCCGCGACTTCCGCCTCACCGACGTAGCCGGCGAGGTTCACGAGGCGGTGGTCGCCTGACGGCAACGGTCTTTGATTCCTTGCCAAACCACGTTCCCGGGGGGAAACTTTCGAGCTTCCCGGTCGGGGTCGGTCGCCCGTCCCGCAGGGCGATCCGCAAACGAAGTCTCCGGAGCTCGGGACTCCGCCGCGACATCGGCGGAGGTCGTCGATCTGCCAGGTCGCCGGCAGGCGCGGCCGACGGCGGGGTGCGGTTTCGACAGATCAGGGGTCCCGGGGCACGACCATGGCCGAACGGCGTCTGATTGTCCGTGGACGAAGCCGTCGCTGGCCGTCGTCGGCCACGGCGACGGCGTGTCTTCTCGGGCTCCCCGCGGCCCTCCTCGCGGCCACCGGCCTGGCGGCGGAAAAACCCGTTCACTTCGACCGCGACATCCGCCCGCTCCTCGCCGACACCTGCTACGCCTGCCACGGGCCGGCCAAGCAGGAGGCCGGGCTGCGGCTCGACGACGGGGCCGCGGCGACGACGGCCCTGGCCAGCGGCGTCGTCGCCGTCGTCCCCGGCCAGCCGGCGGCCAGCGCCCTGGTGGCGCGGATCCGGGCCACCGACGCCGACGTGGTGATGCCGCCGCCGCACACCAACAAATCGCTCACCCCCGCCCAGCAGGACCTCCTCGAGCGCTGGATCGCCGCCGGCGCCGCATTCGAACCGCATTGGTCGTTCCGGCCGCTGTCGCGCCCGCCGGTCCCTGCCGGGCCGGCCGGTGTGGCCAACCCGATCGACCGGTTCCTCGAAACGCGGCTGGCGGAGGAGGGGCTGCCGGTCAATCCGCCGGCCGACCGGCGCGTGCTCGCCCGGCGGCTGTCGTTCGCGCTGGTCGGGCTGCCCCCGACTCCGGCGGAAGTCGAAGCGTTCGTCGCCGATCCGGCCGCGGACGCCGTCGATCGCTTCGTCGAGCGGCTCCTCGCCAGCCCCCACCATGGCGAGGAGATGGCGCGCCACTGGCTCGACGCGGCGCGCTACGCCGACACCCACGGTCTCCACCTCGACAACGAGCGGCAGATGTGGGCCTACCGCGACTGGGTCGTCGAGGCCTTCAAACAGAACCTCCCCTTCGACACGTTCACGATCTGGCAGCTCGCCGGCGACCTCCTGCCCGGGGCGACGACGGCCCAGCAGACGGCCACCGGGTTCTCGCGCTCAAACGTCACCACCAGCGAAGGCGGCTCGATCAACGACGAGTTGCTGTTCCGCTACGCCGTCGACCGCACGGCGACGATGGTCCAGGCGTGGATGGGGCTGACGGGGCAGTGCGCCGTGTGCCACGACCACAAGTTCGATCCCCTCTCGCAGCGCGAGTTCTACTCGCTGTACGCGTTCTTCAATTCGGCCGCCGATCCCGGGTTCGACGGCAACATCCTCACCACCGCCCCGACGATCACGCTGCCCACCGCCGACGAACAGCGCGAGCTGGCCGATCTCGACGCCCGTTTGCCGGGTCTGCGCCAGGGGCTGGAGACGGCGCTCGACGCGGTGGCCTACGCCGATCCGGCGACCGCCGACCCGCGCCCCGAGCCGGTGCGCACCGAGACGGTCTGGCTCGACGACGACTTTCCTGCCGGAGCGGCTGTCCAGTCGGCCGGCGCCCCGCTGGCGTGGTTCGAGGGCAGTGAGCCGGGCGCCGTCCACTCCGGCCGGCGCTGCCTCGACCGGACCGCCACCGGCATCGGCCAGGACTTCTACCAGTCGGGCGCCGAGCCGCTCGTGATCCCGGTCGGTGCCGAGATCGTCGCCCATGTCTGGCTCGACCCGGCCGCTCCGCCGAAGTCGGTGATGCTCCAGTTCCACGCCGGCAGCTGGAACCACCGCGCGGTGTGGGGCGATCCGGCGGCGATCGACTGGGGGGAGGCGGGGAAGCCGTCGCGGTTCCATGCCGGGCCCCTGCCGGAGCCGGGGGGCTGGCGGAAACTCACGATCGCGCCGGAGCAGGTCGGGCTCGCCCCGGGGACGAAACTGGAAGGGTTCGCGCTGACGCAATTCGGCGGCCACGTGCGCTGGGATGCCCTCGGCATCGTCGCCGTCTCCGATCCGGCTCGCGACCCGGCCCGGTCGCTGGCGGCCTGGTGGCAGGAGCGCACCGGCAAGGACAAGCTCGACGACGTTCCCGGCGACCTCCGCGGCCTGGTCAAGCAGGGGATCGAGAAGACGACCGACGCGGCGGAGCAGGCGCGCGTGCGCCGGCATTGGCTGGCGCAGGTGTGGGGCGAGCGCACCGCGGCGCTCGCCGAGGCGGTGTCCCTCCTCCGCACGGCGACGGCGCGGCGTGAGGAGCTCGAGAAGGGGCTGGCGCGGACGTTCGTGTTCAACGACCTGCCGACGATGCGCGAGAGCTTCGTCATGCAGCGCGGGGCCTACGACAAGCCCGGCGCGAAGGTCCAGCGTGCGACGCCCGGCTTCCTCCCGCCGCTGCTGGTGGCCACCGGCGACGTCCCCAACCGCCTCGACCTCGCCCAGTGGATCATGGCGCCACGCCAGCCGCTCACGCCGCGCGTCGCCGCCAACCGGCTGTGGCAGCAGTTCTTCGGGACGGGGCTGGTAAAGACGAGCGAGGACTTCGGCCTCCAGGGCGAGGCGCCCAGCCACCCCGAACTGCTCGACTGGCTGGCGTGCGAGTACCGCGACGGCGGCTGGGACACGCGGCGGATGGTGCAGCTGATCGTGACCAGCCGGGCGTTTCTCCGCTCGGCCGTCGTCGAGCCGGCCCAGCTCGCGGCCGATCCGGAGAATCGGCTCCTCGCGCGCGGCCCGCGGATCCGCCTCGACGCCGAGCTGATCCGCGACAACGCGCTGGCGCTGTCGGGGCTGCTCGACCGCACGTTCGGCGGCCGCGGCGTGCGCCCTTACCAGCCCGACAACATCTGGGAGCCGGTCGGGTTCGCCGGCAGCAACACGGCGAAGTACGTGCGCGACTCCGGGCCCGCGCTCTACCGGCGCAGCCTGTACACGTTTCTCAAGCGGACGGCGCCGCCGCCGTTCATGGTCAATTTCGACGCGCCCAACCGCGAGCAATTCTGCGCCCGCCGCGAGCGGAGCAATACACCGCTGCAGGCGCTGCAGTTGCTCAACGACGTCCAGCATGTCGAGGCAGCCCGGGCGCTGGCGGCCCGCGCCTTGGCCGAGGGGGGAGCCGACGACTCCGCCCGGATCGGCTGGTTGTTCCGCACGGTCCTGGCCCGTGATCCCGAGTCGGACGAGGCGGCGGTCGTGGCGACCACGCTGGCGGCCCACCGGGCCCGCTACGCCACCGACGCGGAGGCGGCGCGGAAGCTGGTCAGCCATGGCGAATCGAAACCGCCGGAGGGAATGGCGGTCGAGGAGCTGGCCGCCTACACGCTCCTGGCCAACCTGCTGCTCAATCTCGACGAGACGCTGTCGCGGAACTGACGGCCCACGGAGACCCGCCACGATGACGATGCCGACCACCGTGCGCGAAGCACTCCGCACCGCCGCCGCGCGCCGGCTGTTCTTCCAGTCGTCGGGGATGGCCCTGGGTACGGCGGCACTGGCGCTGCTCGAGCGCCGCGCGACGGCCGCGTCGGCCGGCGTTACGGCACGCGTCCACCCGCCCCTGCCGGGTCTGCCCCACCACGCCCCGCGCGCCCGGGCCGTGATCTACATCCACACCAACGGCGGCCCCTCGCAGATCGACCTCTGGGACCACAAGCCGAAGCTCCAGGAATACTTCGACAAGGACCTGCCGCCGAGCGTGCGCGGCGAGCAGCGGTTGTCGACGATGACCAGCGGCCAGGCGCGATTTCCCGTCGCCCCGTCGAAGTTCGCCTTCACCCAGGCCGGGCAATGCGGCCGGTGGATCAACAGGGAGCTCCTCCCGTACACGGCGGGGATCGTCGACGACATCGCGCTGGTGAAGACGATCCACACCAACGCCATCAACCACGATCCCGCCTGCACGTTCGTGATGACCGGCAGCGAGATCCCCGGCAAGGCGAGCCTGGGGAGCTGGCTGGCGTACGGCCTTGGCAGCGAGAACGACGACCTGCCGGCGTTCGTGGTGTTCACACCACTGCCCGACATCAACCCCTCGCAGGCGCTGTTCACGCGGATGTGGTCGAGCGGGTTCCTGCCGACCCGCTACTCGGGGGTGGCGCTGCGCGGGTCGGGGGATCCGGTCCTCTACCTTCCCAATCCCGACGGCGTCACCGGCGCCGACCGCCGCACGATGCTCGACGGCCTCGGCCGGCTCAACGAGCGCGCCTTCGCCCGCTACCGTGACCCGGAGATCCGGACGCGGATCGCCCAGTACGAGATGGCCTTCCGGATGCAATCCAGCGTGCCGGAACTGACCGACCTGGCGGGGGAATCGGCGGCGACGCTGGCCCTCTACGGCGACGACGTCCGCAAGCCCGGGTCGTTCACCCACAGCCTCCTGCTCGCCCGGAGGCTGGTCGAGCGCGGCGTGCGCGCCGTGCAGATCCTCCACCGCGGCTGGGACCAGCACGGCAACCTGCCCGCCGACCTCAAGGCCCAGTGCCTCGACACCGACCAGGCGACCGCGGCCTTGGTCACCGACCTCAAGCAGCGCGGGATGCTCGACGAGACGCTCGTCGTCTGGGGGGGCGAGTTCGGCCGCACCGTCTACTCGCAGGGCACGCTCACGAAGGACACCTACGGCCGCGACCATCATCCGCGCAACTACTGCATGTGGCTGGCCGGCGGTGGCGCGCGGGGCGGGGTGTCGTTCGGCGAGACCGACGATTTCTCCTACAACGTCGTCGAGAACCCGGTCCACATCAACGACTTCAACGCCACGATCCTCCACCTCCTGGGCATCGACCACGAGCGGTTCACGTTCCGTTTCCAGGGGCTCGACCAGCGCCTCACGGGCGTCGAGCGGCAAGCTGTGGTCCGTGAGCTGCTCGCCTGACCGGTGGCGCCGACTTTTCCCCCGACCGAGAGGAACCCCGACCGATGACGAGCCCGACCTGGCAGCCCGACGGCGTCCGCGACCCGAATGAGCCGCCGCGCCGGCAGCCGGCGACCGCCCGTCGCGCCGGTCTCCGCGCCGCCCTGGCGGTCTGCGTAGCGCTCGCCGGCGCGGCTGCGCGCGGCGAGGAAAACGTCCTCGCGCCCGAGGAAGCCCGGGGGGGCTGGAAGCTGCTCTTCGACGGCCGTTCGACCGCCGGCTGGCGCAACTACCGCAAGGAGGCGATCTCGGCCGGCTGGCAGGTCAAAGACGGCGCGCTGGTCCGCGCCGCCGCGGGGGCCGGCGACATCGTGACCGCCGACACGTTCGGATTCTTCGAGCTGTCGCTCGACTACAAGATCGCCCCGGGGGGCAACAGCGGCATCATGTTCCGCGTCACAGAAGACCAGCCGGCGCCGTGGCACAGCGGCCCGGAGGTCCAGCTGCTCGACAACGCCGCCGGCAAGGACCCGCAGCGCGCCGGCTGGCTCTACCAGCTCTACCCCCCCGGCAAGGACCAGGCGACCGGCGCTCCCCTCGACGCGACGCGTCCGGCGGGCGAATGGAACACGATCCTCCTCCGCGTCGGCCCCGAGCAGGGGGAGGTGTACGTCAACGGCCTGCGCTATTCGCAATTCAAAATCGGCAGCGAGGACTGGCAGAAGAAGGTGGCGGCGAGCAAGTTCGCGAAGTTCCCCGGCTTCGGCACGGCCGAGCAGGGGCACATCTGCCTCCAGGACCATGGCGATGAGGTCGCCTACCGCAACGTCAAGATCCGCGCGTTGCCCCGCCCCGAGGCGGCCGCGGCGATCATCGACGGCGTCCTGCCGGTGGGCCACGAGCCGGCGTTCCCCGGCATCCGCTGGGCCGGCTACGAGCCGCTCACCGCCGACGGGCGCGCCAACTCGTTCCGGCCGATCGTCCTCACCCATGCCGGCGACGGCTCGGGGCGGATCTTCGTCGCCACCCAGCACGGCCAGATCCACGTCGTCCGTCCAGGGGCGACGGAGAGCACGTTGTTCGCCGACCTCTCCGACCGCGTCGTGTACCAGGATCGCCAGAACGAGGAGGGCTTCCTCGGCTTGGCGTTCCATCCGCGGTTCCGTGACAACGGCCAGTTCTTCGTCTACTACACCTCGGCGCGGAAGGAACCACACACCTCGGTGATCTCCCGGTTCCGCGTCTCCCCCGACGCCCCCGACCGGTTCGACGCCGCGTTCGAGGAGGAGGTGATGGTGATCCCGCAGCCGTTCTGGAACCACAACGGCGGCACGCTGTGCTTCGGTCCCGACGGCTGCCTGTACGTCGCCCTCGGCGACGGCGGCGCGGCCAACGATCCGCTCCACCACGGCCAGAACCCGGCGACGCTGCTCGGCAAGATCCTCCGCATCGACGTCGACCGGCACGACCCGGGGCTCGGCTACGCGATCCCCCCGGACAATCCCCTCGTCGGCGTCCCGGGGGCCCGGGGCGAGATCTGGGCGTGGGGGCTGCGCAATCCCTGGCGGATCGCCTTCGACCCGCCGACCGGCCGGCTGTGGTGCGCCGACGTCGGCCAGAACCTGTTCGAGGAGATCGACCTCATCGAGCGCGGCGGCAACTACGGCTGGAGCCTGCGCGAGGGGCGCCATGGGTTCGGTGCCCTGCCGACGCCGCCCGGCACGCGGCTGGTCGAGCCGGTCTACGAATACGACCACGGCGTCGGCCTGTCGATCACCGGCGGTCACGTCCACCGTGGCGCGTCGGTCCCGGCGCTGCTGGGAAAGTATCTCTACGCCGACTACGTCTCCGGGAAGCTGTTCGCCCTGTCGCTCGACGAGGCGACCGGCCGGGCGGCCGCCAACCATGCCATCGAGAGCCCGAAGATGCCGGTGATCTCGTTCGGTGCCGACGGCGCCGGGGAGAGCTATTTCCTCATCGTCAGCGGTGATGGCCAGGGGATCTACCGCCTCACGGCGAAGTGACACGGGCGACGGGGCGGCGGACCATGGGCGGAGCGGCGGCGGCGCGGCGCGGGTGGCTCGCGGGCCTCGGGCCGGTGGCGCTGGCGGCGTTGGCGGCGGCCGACGGGCGCGGCGACGACGGCCCGGCGATCGATCCGCTCCGTCCGCTGGCACCGCGCCGCCCGCACTTCACGCCGCGCGCCACGCGGGTGATCTTCCTGTTCATGGTCGGCGGGCCGTCACAGGTCGACACCTTCGACCACAAGCCCGCCTTGCAAGCGCTCGACGGCCAGCCGCTCCCCGGCTCGCTGCGCGCGGCGATCGCCGGCTCGCGGTTCGCCAACGTGCTCCACGGCTGCACCGACCGGCTGCTGGCCAGCCCCTACCGCTGGCAGCGCCATGGTGAGTCGGGCATGTGGGTCAGCGAGCTGTTCCCGGCCGTCGCCCGCCACGTCGACCGGTTGTGCTTCATCCATTCGCTGCAGGCCGATTCCAACAACCACGCCCCGGCCAGCTACCAGGCGCACACCGGCGACATCCGCGCCGGCAAGGCGAGCCTCGGTGCCTGGACGACGTACGGCCTCGGCTCGGAAAGCGCGGACCTCCCAGGCTACGTCGTCCTCTTCGACGCCGGTCCGCTCGGCGGGGCGGCCAACTACTCCCACGGCTTCCTCCCCGCCGCGTTCCAGCCGACGCGTCTCCGTGACACCGGCGCGCCGCTCCCCGACCTCGCCCCCCCGGAGGAATTCGCCGCCGGGCAGCGCGACACGCTCGACCTGATCCGCCGCCTCGGGATCCGCCACGCCCGGCAGCGCCCCGGCCTCACCGAGCTCGAAGCGCGCCTCGCCTCCTACGAGCTGGCCTACCGGATGCAGTCCAGCGCCCTCGAGCTCGGCGACGTCGAGGCCGAGACCCCCGCCACGCTCCGCGCCTACGGCCTCGACCACGCCGACGAACGGACGCGGGCCTTCGGGCGGAAGTGCCTCCTCGCCCGGCGCCTCGTCGAGCGCGGGGTGCGCTTCGTGCAGCTCTACGACATGCCCGACAAGGACGGCTGGGACGCCCACGCGCTTCTCGCCGACAACCACACGCCGCGCGCCCGCTGGACCGATCAGCCGATCGCCGCGCTGGTCTCCGACCTCGCCGCGCGCGGCCTGCTCGACGAGACGCTCGTCGTCTGGGCCAGTGAGTTTGGCCGTACGCCGCTGGTGCAGGGCAACGGCGGGCGCAACCACAACGCCGCCGGATTCACCGTCTGGCTCGCCGGCGGGGGGGTCCGGCCCGGCCAGCGGATCGGCGCCACCGACGAGCTCGGCTACATGGCGATCGAGCGGCCGACGCCGTTCGCCGACCTCCACGCCACGATCCTCGCGGCACTCGGCCTGTCGAACGACCGGCTGAGTTTCCGCGCCGCGGGCCGTGACGAGCGGCTTACCGGCGTGGCGGGCAGCGCCACGGTGATCCCCGGAGTCCTCGGATGACCCGGAGATACGCGCTCGGGCGTGACTGGCTCGTCGTCGTCGCCGCCGTGGCTGCCGCGGCCGGCGAGGCGGCACCGCCCACCGCGGCTCCCGGCGACGGCATGTGGTCGGTGGCGGCGCTCGAGCCCCCGGCCGTGCCGCAACCGTCGGCCCAGGCCGACTGGCCTCGCGACGACGTCGACCGGTTCGTCCTTGCCAACCTGCTCCGCGACGGGCTGGCCCCGCCGCCGGCCGCCGATCCGCGGGCCCTCGCCCGGCGGCTGTCGTTCGACCTCCACGGCCTACCCCCCGCACCCGAGGCCGTCGATCGCTTCGTCGCCGCCGTCGCCGCGGTCGGTCTCGACGCCGCCGTGGCGGCGTTGGTCGACGAACTGCTCGCCAGCGAGCGATTCGGCGAGCATCTCGCCCGGTCCTGGCTCGATGTCGTTCGCTACGCCGACAGCAACGGCTTCGACTGGGACGAGTTCCGCCCGCAGGCGTGGCGCTACCGCGATTACGTCGTCGGCGCGTTCAACGCCGACAAGCCGTTCGACCAGTTCATCCGCGAGCAGCTCGCCGGCGACGAGCTCGTCGCCGGGTCGCCGCGGACTCGCGCCGAGCAGGACGCCCTCGTGGCCACCGGCTACCTCCGGCTCGGGCCCCACGACAACGCCGCCGGGCTGTTCGACGAGCAGGACCGGAGCCGCGCCGAGCTCCTCGCCAACCTCACCGAGACCACCGCCACGGCGTTCCTCGGGCTCACCTTCTCCTGCTGCCGCTGCCACGACCACAAGCACGACCCGTTCCCACAGACCGACCACTACCGGCTCCGCGCCTTCTTCGCCCCGGTCCGCTTCGCCGACGATCTCGCGCTCGACCTCGCTCCGGAGCAGGAGGTGATCCGCGGCCACAACCGCGCCGTCGCCGAAGACCTGGCACGTTTCGAGGCGGAGCTGGCGCTGACCCGAGAGTCCGACACGCCGGCCCGCGCGGCTCTCGCGGCGCGGATCGACGCCCTCCGCGCCGACACGCGGGCGTTCACCCACGGCCTGGTGATGACCGATGGAACCGCCGTGCCGCGGACGCACGTCCTCGTCCAGGGTGACCATCGCCACCCGGGCGATACGGTCGAGCCGGGGATCCCGGCGCTGTTCGACCCGCATCCGACGGCGATCCCTGCCCCTCCCAATCCCCTCTCCAGCGGCCGGCGCCTGGCGCTGGCGGAGTGGATCGTCTCGCCGGCCAACCCGCTCACGGCGCGGGTGATCGTCAATCGAATCTGGCTCTGGGTCCACGGTCGCGCGCTGGTGGCGACCCCGGACGACTTCGGCACGGCCGGTGCGGCGCCGCTCGACCGCGCCCTTCTCGACCACATCGCCTGCCGGTTCGTGGCCGACGGCTGGAGCGTGAAGCGCCTCGTGCGGCAGCTCGTCACCGGTGCCACCTATCGCCAGGCGGCCCGCGGCGACGTCGACCACGTCGGCCTGCGGCGGCCGCGCCGGCTGTCAGCCGAGCAGGTCCGCGACGCCCTGCTCGCCGTCAGCGGGCTGCTCGACGACCGGCGCGGCGGCCCGCCGGTGTGGCCACCGCTGCCCCCCGAGGTGCTTGCCTCGAACCCGGCGTTCCTCGACGACAACGCCGAGAAGACCAAGGGGTGGTATCCCTCGCCCCCGGAGGCCCTCGGCTGCCGGAGCCTGTATCTCGTCCAGAAGCGCAACACCCCGGTGCCGCTGCTGGCGACCCTCGACCTTCCCGACAACGCCGTCCCCTGCGGCCGCCGCACCGTCTCGACGACCGCGACGCAGGCCCTCACGCTGCTCAACGGCGGATTGGCGGCCGACGCGGCCCGGGCCCTCGCGGCCCGGGTCGCGCACGAGGCGGGGGCCGATCCCGACTCGCGACTCGATCGCCTGTTCGCCCTCGCCCTCCAGCGGCCCCCGGCCGACGAGGAGCGCGCGGCGTGCCGGGATCTGCTCGCGCGCGGCGCGCTGGTCGAGGTCTGCCGGGCGCTGCTCAACAGCGCCGAGTTCATGTACGTCGATTGACGGTCATTGCCCGAGCGGGTGGTCGTGGCGGCAGCCCGGGTCGCGGGCGGTGGGCGCGCCGACCTGCTCGACCGGATGGGTGAGCAGGTATTCCCACACCGGTTCGTAGAGAAACGAGCCGTCGGCCTTCCGCGGCGACCCCTTCCCCGGCTGCACCGCGGAGTGGGCGCGCTTCTCGTCGCCGCCGACGTCGGCAGCCGAGACCAGCCGGCGTGAATGACCGAAGGGCGGACGCGCGTCGTCGACCGTGACGATCGGTCCGAAGCGCTCCAGGCCGAGCAACTCCCAACTCCGGCAGTAGTGGTCGCCGCTCCATCCGCCGTCGAGGACGTGCGAGAACCCGAAGAACCGTTCCTTGGCGGTCGCCGAGGGCCCGGCCTGCCAGTCCTGGTCCTGGTCACGCGGCCCGCAGAGCATGACGACGCGATCGACCGGGACATCCATCGCGAACCGGGCCGCCGTCGTCGCCCCATGCGACGAGCCGGCGACGACCACCTTGTCCCAGCGGACGGCCGTGCCGTCGGCGGTGAGGAACTGCTCCCAGCCGGCGGCGGGCTGCTCGCGCGCCAGCCACGCGAGGAACATCCGCACGCGCTCCATCATCCCGTCGGCCTCGGGAATCGCCACCTGGGTGCTGACGTCGCGCCCCGTCGCCGCCTCGAGGCGGACCAGGCCACGGGCGAGCCGGTCGGTCGGCTTCACGGTCGCGAACCACTTGTTGGCGTAGTGCGGCTGGAGGGCGTGGAGCCCAAGCGCGTTGGCACGCTCGAACAACCCGGCGTTGTGGTCCATCAGCCAGACGAGCAGCCGCCCGCGCGCCGGGACGGCCGTGTCGACGCTGGCATGTTCGAGATCGGCCGGCTTGCCGTCCTTCTCGAAGACGAAATCGATCTCCGGGTGGGGCCGGGCGCGGGGATCGAGGGCGCTGGCCCGGGCGGTGAGCACCCGCCGGGTCGGCTCGGCCGCCACGGCAGGAGCGCCGGTGCCGGCGGCAACGGCGACCAAGACAGCCGCCGTGACAGCGGGAGTCGCGGCGATGACAGCGGCGGCAGCCGCGACGAGCAGCGACCTGAAAAATACGGGAATCGACAGTTGCATGATGGCCTCCCCAAGACCCCCGGCATCCTCGACGACAACCGTGCCGGCGTCGAGACCGCCGACCCGATCGAGGAAAACCGGCCCAACGATCCTGTCGCGTTTCGACCACACGCCGGGAGCCTGCGGCTCCCTTTCTATTTCACAGGACCCGCGAAGCCCCTCCGCCGTCGCCCTCGCATCGGCCCGTCGCAACCTCGTGCGGGTCGATGCGAGGGCAAAGGCGCGAGGGGCGTCCCCCTCTGTCGAGCCCGAGTTGAGGCTTCCGTGCCCCGGCGCACCAACGGGAACACGAACGACACCATCCGCGTGACGTGATCGGTTGCCGGCGTGGATGGTCCCCCGGCCGATGCCCCGAGAGCAGCCAACATCGGGAAGGGTGCCGCCCCTTCGTCGCTGCCCCCGCGCGGGGCGCGGCGGTATGCTGCCGCCGCCGGGGGATCGCCCCTCGGTGCCCCCTGGAGACCGGCCATGCACGGCTTCGCATCCGCACCGCGCCGCTCGTTTCTCACCGCCACGGCGAGGACCGCGGCGGTCGCCACGGTGACGACGGCCGTCGGCCGGGTCAACGCCGCCGAACCTGCCCCCGTGCGCGTCGTCGTCATCGGCTGTGGTGGCCGCGGGGCCGGCAACCTCCAGGAGGTCGCCACCGCCGGGGGGACGATCGTCGCCCTCTGCGACGTCAACCGCGGCGCCCTCGCCCGGGCCGCGGCGGCCCACCCCGCCGCGCGCACGTTCCGCGACTTCCGCGAGCTGTACCGCGACCTCGACCCGGCGGGCTACGACGCCGTCGTCGTCAGCACACCGGAACACACCCACGCCTTCGCGACGCTGCCGGCCCTCGAGCGCCGCAAGCACGTCTATTGCGAGAAGCCGCTGACCCACTCGATCCGCGAGGCGCGGAGCATCGCACGGGCGGCGGAGAAGGCGGGGGTCGCCACGCAGATGGGGACGCAGATCCACGCCGGCAGCAACTACCGCCGCGTCGTCGAACTGATCCGCGCCGGGGCGATCGGTCCGGTCCGCGAGTGCCACGTCTGGACCGGCCGGGCCTGGGGCTGGCAGTCGGCCGATGACGCCAAGCGCCTCGGCGACATCGTCTCCACGCAAGCGCGCCCCGACGACACCGCCCCGGTTCCCGACGACCTCGACTGGGAGCTGTGGCTCGGCCCGGCCCCCTACAGGCCGTTCAACGACCTCTACTTCCCCGGTCCCAAGTGGTACCGGTGGTGGGACTGGGGGAGCGGCACGATGTCGGACCTCGGCAGCCACATGAACGACCTGCCGTTCTGGGCGCTCGACCTCGACGCGCCGACCGTGGTCGAGGCCGACGGACCGCCCCCCCATCCCGACCTGGCACCGGCGTCGATGGTGGCGCGCTACCGCTTCCCGGCGCGCGGCGACCGGCCGGCGGTGAGCCTCGCCTGGTACCAGGGGGAGCGGAAGCCGCTCGCCTGGCACGCCCAGGAAATCCCGCGCTGGGGCAGCGGGATCCTCTTCGTCGGCGACTCCGGCATGCTCCTGGCCGACTACGAACGCCACCTCCTCCTTCCCGAGGAGCGGTTCCGCGACTACAAGCGCCCCCCGGAATCGATCCCCCCGTCGCGCGGCCAGCACGCCGAGTGGCTCCACGCCTGCCGCACCGGCGCGCCGACGACCTGCAACTTCGCCTATGCCGCGAAGCTCACCGAGGCCAACCACCTCGGCAACGTCGCCTACCGCGCCGGCCGGACGATCGAGTGGGACGCCGCGGCGCTGCGGATCCCCAACGCCCCGGAGGCCGAGGCCTACCTCGGGCGCGAGTACCGCGCCGGCTGGGCGCTCGAATGAGCGCCGGCGGAACCATGGTTCAGACGCGCTTCAGCCGCGTGAATTCGTCCATCGTGACGGTCGTCAGTTCGCCGCTGTCGCGGGCGACGATGAGGACGTCGGAGTAGACCTTGTCGTCGGTGTTGCGGCGGAAATGGAGCCCATGGCGGCGCCGTTCGCGGCGCAGCACCCGGCCGACGGTGGTCGTCGTCCAGCGGGCACTCGAACCCACCCTCACGCCGTGGACGACCTCGATCCGCTCGCCGGGTTGGAGGGCGTCGAACAGGTCGCGCGACTGCTTCTCGTCGGGTGTCATCGGATCCTCCCGCACCGCGGTGGTCGGGGCGCCGCGGCGCCCGCGGCTCAGACTTCCTTCGAGTCGATCCACTTCATCATCCGCCGCAGCCGGCGGCCGGTCTCGCCGATCGGGTGCTCCCGCTCGCGCCGGCGGGTCGCCTTGAACATCGCCGCCCCGCCGCGGTTCTCGAGGATCCAGTCGCGGGCGAACTGCCCCGAGCGGATCTCCTCGAGGATCTTCTTCATCTCCCGGCGGGTCTCCTCGGTGATGATCCGCTTGCCGCGCGTGTAGTCGCCGTACTCGGCGGTGTTGGAGACGCTGTAGCGCATGTACTCCAGCCCCCCCTGGTAGAACAGGTCGACGATCAGCTTCATCTCGTGGAGGCACTCGAAGTAGGCCATTTCCGGCTGGTAGCCCGCCTCGACGAGCGTGTCGTACCCCGCCTTGATCAGCTCGGAAACACCGCCGCAGAGCACCGCTTGCTCGCCGAACAGGTCGGTCTCCGTCTCCTCGGCGATCGTCGTCTCGATGACGCCGCCGCGCGTGCCGCCGATTCCCTTGGCGTAGGCGAGGCCGATCTTCTTGGTCTCGGGGGAGGCGCCGGGCCCGAGCGCGATCAGGCACGGCACCCCGCCCCCCTTGACGTACTCGCTGCGCACGAGGTGCCCGGGCCCCTTGGGGGCGACGAGGAGGATGCCGTGCCCGGGTGGCGGCTCCACCTGGCCGAAGTGGAAATTGAACCCGTGGCTGGCCATCAGCACGGCGCCCGGCTTGAGGTGCGGACGGATGCTCGTGCGGTAGACGTCGGCCTGGAGCTCGTCGGGCAGGAGGATGTTGACGACATCGGCGCGCTTGACCGCCTCCTCGACCGACAGCGGCTGAAAACCGTGGCTCACCGCGAGGGCGTGGTTCGGGCCGCCGGGCCGCTGGGCGACGACGACGTCGAGGCCGCTGTCGCGGAGGTTCTGCGCCTGGGCGTGCCCCTGCGAGCCGTAGCCGATGATCGCGATCGTCTTCCCGGCGAGGACACCGAGATCGGCGTCGGAGTCGTAGTACATCGTGGCGGCCAAGGCTTACCTCTCGTGGCGGGTCACAGTGGGGATCGGTCGGGGGCGGTGGTGGGTCCGCCGCCGCCGAGCGACGGTCAACGGGGCGGACGGGAAGGCGACGGTACGGGCGACGGGGCTCAGGCGAGCGACTCGGCTCCCGCCGCGGCATCGGCCGGCCGGGCGCCGTCGCTGGCATGGGTCCATTCGCGGGTCGGCGGGCTGCCGCGGACGAGGGCGATTCTCCCCGAACGGACCATCTCGAGGATCCCCAGGGGACGCATCAAGTCGATGAACCCCTCGATCTTGGCCTCGGTCCCCGAGATCTCGACGATCACGCTGTCGGGGGCGACGTCGACGATCTTGCCGCGGAACACCTCGGCCAGCTCCTTGACCTCGGTGCGGCGCGACCCGGCCGTCGCGGCCACCTTGATCAGCATCAGATCGCGCTCGACGTAATTCCGGGCGCTGATGTCGTCGACGCGGACGACCGTGACGATCTTCTCGAGCTGGCGGCGGACCTGGTCGAGCACCCGGTCGTCGCCGCGGAGGACGAACGTCATCCGGGAGAAGCCGGGGTCCTCGGTCTCGCCGACCGCGAGGCTGTCGATGTTGTAGCCCCGCGACGCGAGCATCCCGGAGATGTGCGCGAGAACACCGGGAACGTTCTGGACGGTGGCCGAGAGGACGTGGCGCATCGGGGCTGTCTGTCGAGCGGGCGGGAATCCCGGAGTGTATTTCGTCCGCGGCCAGGGTTTCAAGCCACTGACCCCCCAGCATGGGCCGGTCACCCTGTTTTCCCCCGCGAAACCCCCGATTCCGTTGACACCCCATGGCCGGCAGAACTAACCTGAAAGACTTTTCGGGAATCCTCCACCCATCAGTTCCCCAGCAATCGAAAGTCCCCACGTGTCGAACGTCGTCCTGGCACAGGAATTGATCGAAGCGGGAGTCCACTTCGGCCATCGCGCGAGCCGGTGGAACCCGAAGATGAAGCCCTACATCCACAGCCGCAAGAACCTGATCCACATCATCGACGTCCGCGAGACCGTGCGCGGCCTGCTCCGGGCCCGCAAATACCTCAAGCAGGTCTCCGGAACCGGCAGCCTCGTCCTCTTCGTGGGCACCAAGCGGCAGGGGGCCGAGGCGGTCGCCCGCGAGGCCGCCCGGTGCGGCATGCCCTACGTCTCCGACCGTTGGCTCGGCGGCACGCTGACCAACTTCCGCACGATCCGCAACCGGCTGGCGCGGCTCGAGGAACTGGAGAAGCTGATGCCGTCGGAGGAGTTCGGCGCCTACTCCAAGAAGATGCAGTCGTCGCTGCGGCGCGAGTTCCGCAAGATGGAGCGCAATCTCGGCGGCATCCGCACGCTCGCCCGGCTCCCGGAATGCCTGGTGGTGTTCGACCCCAAGAAGGAGAAGAACGCCGTCAACGAGGCCCGCAAGATGGGCATCACGACGGTGGCGCTGATCGACACCGACTGCGATCCGGATCTCGTCGATCTCCCGATCCCCGGCAACGACGACTCGATCCGCTCGATCGAGCTGGTGGCGGCACGGCTCGCCGACGCGATCCTCGAAGGGAAGTCGGCGGCGGGGACGACGGCTCAGGCGGCAGCCGAGGGAGCCGATCTCTCCGATGGCGCCGCGAAGACGCCGCCGCGTGCCCGGGGCAACGTTTCGAAGCGGGCCGTCCCACGGCCGGCGAAGCCCTCCTGAGGGAGCCGTCCGGGGCCGCGGTCGGCCCCCCTTTCCCGGTCGCCGTGGTGGCGGGCGGGGAGGCGGTTTCCTTCCCGGTTGGCACGCGATTCCGCCAGCCGCATGACCGGACCGGCGATCAACCCCGGGCCGGCTGCCCCGCCGGACGCGTCCCACCGGCACGCCAAAACCATCCATTCGTCACACTGCCACACGTTACACCCACGACCGGAGGAGCCTCACATGGCGGAGATCACTGCGGCGGCGGTCATGGCCCTGCGCGACAAGACGGGGCTGCCGATGATGGAGTGCAAGAAGGCGCTCCAGGAATGCGGCGGCGAGGAGGCGCGGGCGGTGGAGTGGCTGCGCAAACAGGGGCAGAAGACCCAGGCCCTCCGTGCCGACCGCGAGACCTCGACCGGCCGGCTGGCCGTCCACGCCGACCCGGCGCGCGGCGTCGGGGCGATGATCGAGCTGAAGTGCGAAAGCGCTCCGGTGGCGGGCAGCCCCGACTTCAAGGCCCTCGCCGAGGACATCGCGACGACGCTGGCGCTGGGACCGGGCGCGAAGACGCCGGCCGAGCTGCTCGCGCAGAAGAGCCACGCGCATCCCGATCGCACGCTCGGTGAGCTCAAGGACGACCTCTTCAACCGGATGCGCGAGGTCTTCGACCTGTCGCGGATCTGCCGGATCGATGCGCCGTGCGGCGGCTACGCCCACCACGACGGCTCCAAGGCAGCGCTGGTCGTCGTGTCCGGCAAGACGACCGACCCCGGCGCCGCGACCGTCGCCAAGGACGTGTCGATGCACGTCGTGGCGATGGGCCCGCAGAGCATCACCAAGGAGGAGCTCGACCCGGAGGTCGTCGCCAAGGAGCGCGAGGTCCTCTCGGCGGCGGCCCGGGCCGAAGGGAAGCCCGAGAACATCATCGCCAAGATGATCGAGGGGCGGCTGCGCAACTTCTACAGCCAGTGCGTGCTCCTCGAGCAGCCGTTCGTGAAGGACGACAAGCAGTCGGTCGGCCAGCTCGTGAAGGGGGCCGGCCTGGAGGTGAAGCGGATCGAGAACTGGCGCCTCGGAGGCTGACGCCATGGCTGGGTCCGCCGTGCCCCCCGCGCACCGTCGCGTCCTCCTCAAGCTGTCGGGTGAGAGCTTCGTCCGCCCCGGCGAGCGCGGGATCGCAATGGAGGAGGTCCTCCAGGTGGCGACGCAGACGTTCCGGGCGGCGAACCGCGGCGTGCAGCTGGCGGTGGTGATCGGCGGCGGCAACATCCTCCGCGGCGCGAGCTTCTCTGGCGGGCAGACCGCGATCCAGGAGGCGACGGCCCACTACATGGGGATGCTCGCCACCGTGATCAACGGCCTGGCACTGCAGGACGCGCTGGAGAGCCTCGGCGCGCAGACACGCCTCATGACCGCGATCCGGATGGACGGTGTCGCCGAGCCATACATCCGTCGCCGTGCGCGGCGCCACCTCGAGAAGGGGCGGATCGTGATCCTCGCCGCCGGCACGGGAAGCCCGTTCGTGACCACCGACACCGCTGCCGCGCAGCGGGCGCTGGAGCTCGAGGCCGACATCCTCCTCAAGGCGACCCGGGTCGACGGCGTCTACTCCGACGACCCGGAGAAGAACCCGCACGCCCTCCTGTACCGCGACCTCACCTACCAGCAGGTCCGCGAGCAGAACCTCCGGGTGATGGACTCGACGGCGATCTCGCAGTGCATGGAGCATGCGATGCCGATCCTCGTCTTCAATTACCGCCGTGAGGGCAACATCGAGCGTGCCGTCGCCGGCGAGCGGGTGGGGACGCTGGTCAGCGGCCGGCGCGACTGATCGACCACACACCCCGCATTTGTTTCCCATTTCCCCCACAAGTCCTGGCCAGATGGGTGTTTGGGGGGCCTGGGGGGATCGCGGAGACTTGCTCCCCTGCCGCCGCCTTGACTGCCTGCGGGGGCGGGGGGAAACTCCAACTTCTTCATGATCACTGCCGGCTGTCCCCCAAAGGCCATCCGGTCCCACCCCAAAAGCATCCGCCGCCCGCCGAGGAGCTCCGGGACGCTGCGATGACCGGGCGGTTCCCGCACTTTTTCAGCGGAACCGTCGGTTTTGTCAGCCGTTCCAGACAGGTGCCGATGAGCACCGGCCTCTGGCTCCCCCCTTGGAGACCGCCGACATGGTCATCCGTCGCCTGCCGACCGCTTTGTCACGGCCCGCCGTCCAGTCCACTCTCCCGAGGGGATCGCGTCGCGGTGGCTTCACCCTTGTCGAATTGCTCGTGGTGATCGCGATCATCGGCACGCTCGTCGGTCTTCTGCTCCCGGCGGTGCAGGCGGCTCGCGAGGCGGCCCGGCGGATGTCGTGCACCAACAACCTCAAGCAGATCGGGCTGGCCGTCACGCTCCACCACGACGCGCGGAAGTCGTTTCCCTCGGGGCGCAACACCCGCGACAACACCGGCGTGTCGTGGGCGTTCCGCATCCTTCCCTACATGGAGGAGTCGAACGTCGCCAACGCCTACCGGTCGCAGTTCCGCTGCGACGCGCCGGAGAACGCCGCCGCGATGCGGACCGCCGTCGGCACGTTCTACTGCCCGAGCCGGCGGCCTCCGCTCGCCGACCGCAACTTCGACAACGACAACTCACCGCCGCTGGTGACCGGCTGCGCCGCCGGCAGCGACTACGCCGCCAACGCCGGCACCTACTTCAACTACTCACCCAATTCCTCCGGCGGCATCGACGCCCGGCAGGCCGGTCCGATCCACACCTTTTCCAAGGTCACCGCGGCACAGGTCACCGACGGCCTCAGCCAGACGTTCGCGATCGGCGACAAGCACATCCCGCCGAGCGACCCGTCGTGGCGCTCCGACATGGTCCAGTACTGGCAGGGCGATCTGGCGATCTTCGCCGCCGACAATCCCAACACGCAGTTCCGTGACACCGCCCGCGGACTCGCCTCCTCGTCGCGCGACACCAACGCGCGCAAGTTCGGCAGCCTCCACCCCGGCGTCACCAACTTCGTGTTCCTCGACGGTCACGTCGACGCGATCGCCAACGAGATCGATCTCGACGTGCTCCGTTGGTACAGCACGATCGGCGACGGCAACGATCCGACCGCGCCGGCCGACAGCCCCGACGGCGGCACCTGACGATCGGCTGCCGGTCCGCCCGCGCCCCACCACGCCATGAACGATTCCGCCGAGAGCGCCGCCGGCCATTCCGCGCCCCCTCCGTCGGCACGCGAGCGGCTCGCAGCCGCCCGGGAGGCCGCCGGCATGAAGCCAAGCCGGGCCGTGGCCGCATCCGCGCCCGGTGCCGCCCCGCGGCGGAAGCGGGCCGGCTGGCTCCTGCTCCTCGTCCTGGGGCTCGCGCTGCTGGCGGCGGCCGGCTGGTGGTGGGCGACACGCGACAGCGGGCTGGTTGATGACACTCGCGATCTCCAGCAGCGCGTCCTCGCCGGCGAGGTCCGCGGCCGGGACATGAAGCGCGCCGTCGACTCGATCATCCGCAACGTCGATCAGATGAGCCGCGACGAGCTCAAGCAGGCCCGCGAATCGCTCGACAGCGATTGGCGAACCGCCTACGACAAGGGGCTCGCCGCCTACTTCGACGCCCCGGAGGACAGCCGCCCCGCGCTCCTCGACGAGGCGATCGACCGCACGCTCGCCTTCCGCCAGCTGCGGTTCGGGCTCAACCCGCAGGCATCGGGCCCCTACGCCGGCCGGATCCGCCGCGGCGACAGCCGCCGGCGCGGCCGCGACAAACCGGACCAGAAGGCGGAGGAAGACGAATCGGCCGCTGCCCGAAGGGCCCTGGCGGAGAAGTATTCCGCGGCGGTCCGCGACCGCGCCAAGGAACGGAAGATCGACCTGCCGGAGTGGCAGTGACGACGGCGCCGCCGCCCGGAACAGGGCATCCTTCGGGGCCGTGGGCGCGCGTGTTGCACGCCGCCCGTTTGCCGCGGCAGGATGAAGCCCCTGTCAACCGTCTCTCCGGGGGAGTTCCGTGAGCCATTCCGCCCGTGATCACCACCATTACGCCTGGTGGCTGATCATGTGCCTGTGCGGCGTCGACTACTTCAGCACCCTCGGGTATCAGCCCTCGATCGCTTTCGAGGGGGCCGGAACGCTGGCCCCGATCGCCACGCTGATCCTCGTGCTCGTCACCCTCTTCGGGGCGCTGCCGGTCTACCGGCACGTCGCCGGCGAGGTCCCCGACGGGGTCGGCAGCGTCGGCATGATCGAGCGGATGTTCTCCGGCTGGGGTGCGAAGCTCGCCGTGCTTGTCCTCGTCGGCTTCGCCGCCACCGACTTCGTCATCACCCAGACACTGTCGGCGGCCGACGCCGCGGCGCACGTCATCAGCAACGCCGCCTTCGCCGGGGCGGCGCCGCCGGCCCTGCAGAACCAGCTGGCGATCACGGTGGCGTTGCTCGTCGCCCTCGGGGCGATGTTCCTCCGTGGCTTCAGCGAGGTGGTCGGGTTGGCGGTCGTGCTCGTGGCCGCCTACCTGTCGCTGACCGGGATCATCGTCGGGGCGGGCCTGTTCCACCTCGTCACGCATCCGACGCTGGTGCAGCACTGGCTCGGCGATCTCGCCGCCGGCAACTTCCACATCGAGCACGCGCCCCTGTCGGGCGGCGGGCCGTGGGTCGCCCTGGGGATCGCGTTCCTCGTGTTCCCCAAGCTCGCCCTGGGGATGAGCGGGTTCGAGACGGGCGTGCTGCAGATCCACATGGTCAAGGGCACCGACGCCGACCCCGCCGACAGCGCCGCCCGGGTGGCCAACACGCAGCGGCTGCTGCTCTCCGCGGCCCTGATCATGTCGTGCTTCCTCCTCGGTTCGTCGCTGGTCACCGGCACCGACACGCTGATCCCCGCCGACGAGCTGCGCCTCGAGCCGGTCAAGGGCAAGGCGATGGACCGGGCGCTGGCCTACCTCGCCCATGGCGAGAGCCCGCATGCCATCTGCCCGCTGTTCGGCCGGGTGTTCGGCACGGTCTACGACATCTCCACGATCCTCATCCTCTGGTTCGCCGGCGCCTCGGCCATGGCCGGTTTGCTCAACATGGTGCCGCGCTACCTGCCGCGCTACGGCATGGCGCCGGAGTGGGCCGCCGCCTACCGGCCGCTGGTAATCGCGTTCACGGTCATCAATCTCCTCGTCACGCTCGCCTTCCGCGCCGACGTCTCAGCGCAGGGGGGCGCCTATGCGACCGGCGTGCTGGTGCTGATGACCAGCGCCTGCCTGGCGTCGCTGGCCCACGAGATCCACCGCGAGCCGGCCGATGCCGCCGCGGCCCGGGCGCGGCGCCGGTCGATCGCCGCCTTCACGGCGATCGCGCTGGTGTTCATCTACACGACGATCGCCAACATTTACGAGCGCCCCGACGGGATCATCATCGCCTCGATTTTCATCGGCTCGGTGCTCGCGCTGTCGATCCTGTCGCGGATCTGGCGGAGCCAGGAGCTGCGGCTCAAGGAGTTCCGCTTCGCCGACGACGCCGACCGGATGCTGTGGACCGACATCTGCGCCGAGGGGGCGTTTCGCGTACTCGTGCCACACCGCCCCGGCCACCGCAGCCTCGACGAGAAGGAGGCGGAGATCCGCCGCCGCCACCGCATCCCCGCCGACGTGCCGCTGGTGTTCCTCGAGGTGCACTACGGCGACACGAGCGAATTCCACAACGCCCCGATCATCTCCGCCAAGCAGGAGGGGGAGCGGTTCGTGATCGTTGCCCGGGACGTCGCCAGCGTGTCGCACACTGTCGTCCAGATCGCGATCGAGATGAGCAAGTCGGGCGCACCGCTCGACATCGTCTTCGGGTGGAGCCAGGGGAGCAGCCTCAAGCTCGCGCTCGAGTTCCTCCTCTTCGGACAGGGCGACATCCCCAACGTCGTCTTCGACCTGTTGGAGAAGGCCGTTCCCGACGCGGCCCGCCGGCCGACCGTCTTGGTGGGATGACAGGTCACGCACGGGCCGGCTGGTGCCCACGCAGTGCCCATTTCCCGATCTCGATCACCGTCACCGGCACCAGCGCCAAGCCGAGCACGGCTGCCCAGGCTTGCCCGAGGTCGCCGGCGACGTCGAACCACGGGCGCGCCACCGGCAGAGTGACCACCACCGCCTAGAGCAGCCCCGAGATCACGATCGCCGCGACCAGCGCCGGATTGCGGAAGAAGCCGATCCCGGGCGCCGTCGAGCGGTCGCTTCGGCACGCCACCGCGAAAAACAGTTGCGCGAATGCCGCGACGCAGAACGTCGTCGTCCGCGCGCGCTCGACCACCGCCGGGTCGTCGCTGCCCCGCCATGAAAGCCAAAACGCCGCCACGATCACCGCCGCCACCAGCGCGCCATGGGCGAGGATCACGAGCCCCCGGGAGCGCGTGATCACCGCCTCCTGCGGCAGCCGCGGCGGCCGATGCATGAGGTCCGGCTCGGGAGGCTCCAGCCCGAGGGCCAGGGCGGGGAGACCATCGGTCACGAGGTTCAGCCAGAGGATCTGGATCGCCGCCAGCGGTGCCGGCCAGCCGGCCAGCGCCGCCACGAGCATCACCATCACCTCGCCGGCGTTGCAGGCGAGGAGGTAGTGGATGAATTTCCGGATGTTGTCGTAGATCCCGCGCCCTTCCTCGACGGCACCGACGATCGACGCGAAGTCGTCGTCGGTGAGCACCATGTCGGCCGCCTCGCGGGTGACGAACGTCCCGCTCTTCCCCATCGCGATGCCGATGTCGGCCTCGCGGATCGCCGGCGCGTCGTTGACGCCGTCGCCGGTCATCGCCACGACCTCGCCGCGCCGCTGCCAGGCGCGGACGATCCGCAGCTTGTCCTCGGCGGTCACGCGGGCGTAGACGGCGATCTCCCCGACGGCGGCGGCGAGCGCGTCGTCGGTCAGCCGTGCGACCTCCACCCCGGTGACCGCGTGCGAGTCGCCGTCGGCGAGCCCGAGCTCGCGGCCGATCGCCAGGGCCGTCGCGGGGTGGTCGCCGGTGATCATCACCGGACGGATCCCGGCGGAGCGGCAGGTCGCGACCGCCGCCCGCGCTTCGTCGCGCGGCGGGTCGATCATCCCCACCACCCCGAGGTGAACCAGGTCACGTTCGATCGCCTCCTCCGCGCCGTCCGCGCCGCGTTCGCGAAACTCCCCGTGTGGCGCGTAGCCGCTGCCGGTCACGGCATAGCGGGCCGTGGCCGTCTCGATCGCCCGGACGGTCATCTCGTCGCGCGTCAGCGTGCCGGTCTTGTCGGTGCAGATCACCGTCACGCTTCCGCTCCGCGAGGGGCGTCGCCGCCGGAACGACCCCGGCCTCCTTGTCGACAGGCGCGCTCTCGCCGGTCAGGGCCGCCTCCTGGACGCGCAGCGCGAACGCGCCGACGATCCGGGCATCGGCGGCGACGGCATCGCCGGCGGCGAGGGCGAGCAGGTCGCCGGGCACGATCTCCCGCGCCGGCACGACGACCGGCACACCGTCGCGCACGACCGTGGCGACGGGCGCCGCCATCCGCTGCAGCGCCGTCTGCGCCCGCTCCTCCTGGAAAAACCCGATCAGCGCGTTGACCAGCACGATCGCGACGATCACCGCCGCGTCGGCATAGTCGCCCGTCGCCGCGGCGATCACCGCCGCCACCAGCAGGATCCACACCACCACTTCCCGAAACTGGCGGACGAGCTTCCACCAGCGCGGCTCGGGGGGCTGTTCGCGGAGGCGGTTCTCGCCGTGCCGGGCGAGGCGCGCGGCCGCCTCGGCCGCGGTCAGCCCCCGCTCACGATCGCTGGCCAACCGGGCGACGATCTCGTCGACGCCGAGGGCGTGCCACGGCGCGGTGGGTTGGTCCGGCATGGTCGGGGGTCCGGGAGGAAATCGACCCGGGCCAGCTCCCGGGAGGTCACCCACGCAGTTGCCGCATGGCGGGAATCCTACGCTGCTCCGGAAGCCGACACTGCGTCGGACAACGCGCTCGCCGGACAATGGACAGGCACATCGCCGGGGTGCTGACAGGAGCGTGCCGGATACGGGACAGGCACCTGGCAGGCCCTCGGAGCCAGTTCCCGTTTTCTCCCCGGTCAGGGAATCATGATCCCGCGGGTGAAGACCATCGCGGCGCCGCCGGCGGCGATCGCCCTGCGCGCCTGACTGTCGGCCCGGTAACCGAAGAACAGGGCACGGATCTCGGCTCCCGGAGTGGACGCCCGGGCCGCGTCGACGACCTTGAGAAACCGGCGGACCTCGCTGGCACTCACCGCCGCCTTGACCTCGCAGAGGACGATCACCGGCCGGGCGGCAAGCGTGCCGCGGATCACGACGTCGAACTCTTTCGGTTCGCCCGCGACGACGAGCTCTTCGGGCCCCGCCGAGGCGATCACCATCCCCTGGTGATGCTCGAGCAACTCGGGCACGAGATCGCAGGCGAAGTCCTCGAGGCTGCCACCGAGGGCTCCGGCCAAGCCGCCGACCTGCTTGGCGAGGTCCTTGACGGCCCACGTCGTCTGCTTCTGGGCTTCCGCCAACTCCTTCTGGGCTTCCGCCAACTCCTCGACCCGGGCTTCCGTGCGCTGCTGTGCCTCGGCCAAGTCCCTGACGACGGCCGTGAGCTCGTTGAACTCGGCGCGGTGGATCAATTCGTCGTGCGATTCGACGAACACCGTGGCCATGAGCGTGGCCTGCGGCTCGGGGAACTGCTCGAGGAGTTTGGTGCGGATCGACGAGATCGTGGCCATGGGTCGCGGGATCCGGGGGTGCCCAGAAGGAGTGTACAGGCGTTCCTGCCGAGGGGCAACGCCGGCGACGAACCGAGTCTCCGCTCCGGCTCAATTGGCGGGAAGTCGTCTGCTGTCGTCGCCCACGAAGATTCCGGATGGGCCCGGCCGCTGACGGGTTCTTCGTGCACGGGTGCTTCGTGGCGAGTCACGCCATGGCCGTGCATCATGGATGGCAGCGGTGCGGGCGGTCGCCCCGGCAGGAGGTCGTGTTCCTCCCGGGGCGACGCCGGCACTCGCGCCCCGCCGGCACCCTGACGGTCGTCGAGTTGAACCGCGTCCGGATTCAACAACCGACTCTCAACGCAGCGGGACCGGCACCTGCCACGCCTCGTCGAAGAACTCCGCGGCGACGATCCGCCCCGGTGCCAGGCCGTCGGGGGGCGTGAGCAGGTCGATCACCGCCCAGTCGGGGAGCCGGGCGTTTTGCAGGGCATTGCTCTTGTCGTCCTCCTCGCGGAACGTGATCCCGCTGTTGAGAACGACATACCGACCGGGAGCGGCGGCGGAGGGCGGGGCGAGCGGGTTGGGCTGGATCAAGACCGGCACGTGCCGGGCCGCGGCAAACGTCCGCGCGTGCGGCGACTGCGGGGCGATCACCACCTCGCTCTCCGACCAGGCCAGCGGCAGGCCGCCGATGACCTGGGCGACGAGCGGATTGGAGCGCGGGTCGCCGAACAACACCAGATGCTTCGTCGCCAGGAGCTCGGGGGTCACGTCGCCGGCGGCCACCACCGGCAGCTCACCGCGAAACAGGTCGTGCCAGCGTGCCTTGAAGTGGGCCAGTTCCGCGGCCACGAAGGCGTCGACCGCCGGATGGAAGCCGGGCCCGGTCGGACCGACGACGACGAACCGGGAATTGAAGGCGTCGTCGATCGGGCCGGTGAGACCGGGGCGCTTGCGTTTCGCCGGGAGCGCCGCGGCGCTGCCGATCCGCCAGGCACCGTCGGGGCGGAGGCCCTCCCGGACGAGCACGACCCCGTCGGCATCGCCGCGGCCGTCGAGCACCGTGCCGTCGATCTCGATCCGACAGGGGCCGTCGACCTCGCGCAGGCGCAGGGCCGTGATGTTCGCGGTCGTCACGTCGAGGTCGGCACGCGGCGCCGAACGATCACGGACGGCGTCGACCCGCGCCGCCGCGCAGTGCTCGGCGAGGGCCACGGGCACGACCCACCAGGCCCCGCCGTCGGCGAGCGTCGTCCCCGCCCAGTGGACGGTGTCCGGGCTCCGCGGCCGCCCCGCCGCCACGGCCGGGGCGAGGAACGCGGCGATCCGCGCCTTCGACGGCTCGTCGTATTTGTGGGCCATCCCCGCGCCGATCACGTGGGGGAGTTCCCTGCCCTCGGCGGCGAGGGACTCGACCATGATCTCGCTGGCGGCCCGCTGCCGGTCGACCTCGCCGGAGTAGGCGATCGCCGGCAGGTTGAGGAGATTGCGGACCACCGGCGGCACGTCGGTGAGCAGCCAGAGGCGCGCTTCCCACGGGGGCACGTCGGTGGCGGCCAAGCCCATGAACCGCGCCGTGTCGACAAACCCGGCGCCGCCGTGAATCGCGCAGAATCGGTCAGTGCGCCGGGCGCCGATCCCCCACGCCCCCGCGCCCCCCATCGAGAATCCGGCGAGGACGATCCGGTCGCGGTCGATCGGCCGCAGCGCGGCGAGGGCGTCGAGGGCCTCGAAGACGTCGGTCGTGCCCGGCCCCTTCCAGCCGTTGCAGTAGCGGCCGAAGGGCATGAGCACGATCGCGTCGGTGGGGAAGAACTCGCCGCTCTTGCGGCTCTTCTGCCAGAGGAAGTGGAGGTCGGTGTCGCGCTCGCCGCGGCCGTGGAGCCAGATCCACACGGGCACCGGCCGCGCCGGATCGAGCCGCTCGGGGACGACGATCCCGTAGGGCTGCACGGAGCCGTCGAGTTTCGAGCGGAAACCGAGCGCGACCGGCCCGGTCTGCGTGCGCCACGGGGTTTTTCCGTCGGCCAACGCCGCCATCCGGGCCTCCGCCTCATCGAGCGCCCAGGTGGCGCGCGCCAGGTGCGGCGGCTCCCACCACTCACCACAGTCGCGCGCGTAGTGCACCCCCTTGAGCAGCACCTCGACCTCGGCCCGCGCCTGCGGATCGCCCGGCGGCAGCGCCGCCAAGCGCTTCCCGAGCGCCGCGAGCCGATCGGGGACGGCCTGCCAGGCTGCTCGCGCCGGTTCGTCGAGCTTCGCCACCAGTTCGTCGAGCGCCGGCGCCACCGGCGGCAGCCGGCGCTGGATCGCCGCTCCCTGCCCCGGCTTGACGGCGGCCGGCGTCGCCGGATCGTCGGTCGTGGCCACGAGTTGCGACGGCGGCGGCTGGAACGACGCCTCGTGGGCACGCGCGAGCCTCACCAGCCGCGCCGCCTCGTCCGGATGCGCGGCGGCGACGTCGAACCGCTCGCCGGGATCGACGGCGAGGTCATACAGCTGCGGCGGATCGTGGCGCACCGGAGTCGGGTCGCCATACGCCCCCTGGGTCGCCAGATGGGCTTTCCAGCGGCCGCTGCGGACGGCGAACAGCTGCTGGCCGCGGTAGTAATAAAAAGCCTCGCGCTCGACCGGCTCGTTGGCCACGAGCGCCTGCCGCAGGTCGACGCCGTCGATCGGCCGGTCGGCCGGGAGCGGCGCGCCGGCCAGGGCGGCCACGGTGGGGAGGATGTCGAGCATCGTCGCCACGCCGTGGTGGACCTGCCCCGGGGCAATCGTCCCCGGCCACCAGGCGATCGCCGGCACGCGCATCCCCCCCTCCCACGTGCTCCCCTTGCCGTCGCGGAGCAATCCCGCCGAGCCCCCCTGCTGGTTCATGATCAGCCAGGGGCCGTTGTCGCTCGAGAAGATGACCAGCGTCCGCTCGGCGAGGCCGCGCTCGCGGAGCGCAGCGAGGATCCGGCCGACGTTGGCGTCGAGCTCCTCGACGACGTCGCCATACAGCCCGCGCGGGCTTCTGCCACGGAATTCGGCCGAGGCGAACAGCGGCACGTGGGGAAACGACAGCGGCACGTAGAGGAAAAACGGCCGCGCCGCCTGGTCGGCGATGAAGGCGACGGCGGCGTCGACGGTGCGCGGCGTGAGCGTCGTCTGGTCGACGGGGCGGACGACCTCCTCGATCGCGTCGCCGACACCGCGGTAGATCCCCGCCTTCCACCACTCGGGCTGCGGGTCGGGGGAGCCCGACGCGCCGCGCGGGATCCGGCCGGCAGGGTCCATGTCGTTGGAATGGGGGAGGCCGACAAAGGCGTCGAACCCGTGCCGCGCGGGGGCCCCGGCGGGGTTGAGCGTGAAGTTGCCGAGGTGCCACTTGCCGAAGCAGCCGGTCGCGTAGCCGCGGCCGCGGAGCAGCTCGGCAAGCGTGATCTCGTCGTCGGGAAGGTGGCCGGTCGACTTCGTGCGGAGGACGCGGAACCGGTCGTTACACATCCCGCTGCGGATCGGATAGCGGCCGGTGAGCAGGGCCGTCCGGCTCGGCGTGCAGACCTCGGCGGCCGAATAGAAGTCGGTGAAGCGCATCCCCTCGGCGGCCATCCGGTCGAGGTGCGGGGTGCGGATCGTGGGGTGGCCGTAGCAGCCGAGGTCGCCGTAGCCGAGGTCGTCGGCGAGGATCACGACGACGTTGGGGGGCGTCTCGGCGGCACCGGCGGCCAGCGGCAGCCCGAGCGCGAGCGCCAGCGCCGACGTCACACGTGCGCGGATCATGTTCGGCTTTCGATGGGGGAAGTGAGCGACCGAAGTCCACGCCGGCTGCGAGCATGCCCTGGTCGATCCCGTTCCGCAACGTGCCCAGAGCGCGGTAGTCTGCCCCGCCGAGCACGGCGCGACGACGCTCCTCACCGAGAACCGTGATTTCGCCCGTTTCGACGGAATCACGCCGCTCTCGCGCGTCGCCTTCGCCTCCGCGTCTCGTCCGGAGGCCAGCGGTGGCCCCGGAACCGCGGGCCGCTTGCGTCGGGTTCCGGCGGCGGGCGACAATCGCCGGGTGGATCGCGGACGGAGCACCTCCGGGGGACGACGGCATGCCGGTCGATGACATCCTTTTGGATGCCGAGGAGCGGATGGAGAAGGCGGTGGATGTGTTCCGCCACGCCCTGGCCGGGATCCGCACCGGGCGGGCCAATCCCGGCCTCGTCGACTCGCTGCGCGTCGAGGTCTACGGCTCGCCGACGCCGATCAAGGCGCTGGCGAGCGTCGGCGCCCCGGAGCCCAACCAGATCGTCGTCCGCCCGTTCGACCCGGGCACGATCAAGGACATCGAGAAGGCGCTGCGGGCCAGCGATCTGGGCTTCAATCCGCAGAGCGACGGCCGCGTCATCCGGATCATCGTGCCGGCGCTGTCGACCGACGTGCGCCGGAAGATGGGGGCGCGGATCAAGGAATTGGCCGAGGAGGCCCGGGTCGCGATCCGCAACGTCCGCCGCGACGCCAACAAGGCGGCCGACACCGAGCAGGCCGACGGCGGCCTCACCGAGGACGACTGCAAGGGGGCCAAGGACCAGGTCCAGGAGCTCACCAAACGCTTCGAGGCCCGGGTCGGCGACCTGGCGAAGACGAAGGAAGCGGAAGTGATGGAGGAGTGACCGGCCGCGATGAGCGTTCCCCGCACCGGTGACAATCCCACCCCGTTTCCACCGTTGGTGGTCGACGGGCTCGTGAAGCGGTATGGATCGCGGACGGTGCTCGACAGCGTGTCGCTCGAGGTCCGGCAAGGGATCACCGGCCTGGTGGGCCCCAACGGCGCCGGCAAGAGCACGCTCGTCCGCGCGATCCTCGGGCTGGTCCGGCTCGAGGCGGGGCGGGTGCGGGTGTTCGGGCGCGATCCGTATCGCGAGCCGCACACCGTGCGGCAGCGGCTCGGCGTGGTGCCGGAGGACGAGTGCTCGATCCCGGGGTTGTCGGGGGTGGAGATGGTCTGCTACGCCGCCCGGCTCTCCGGACTTCCCGGCACCGAGGCCCTGCGCCGCGCCCACGAGGTGCTCGACTGGTGCGACGCCGGCCAGGAGCGCTACCGGCCGGTGGAGACGCTCAGCGTCGGGATGAAGCAGAAGGTGTCGTTCGCCGCGGCGATCGTCCACGACCCCGACCTCGTGATCCTCGACGAGCCCACCAACGGCCTCGACCCGATCGAACGCCGGGCGATGCTCGGCCGCCTCGTCTCGCTCGCCCGCCGGCACGGCAAGACGGTGATCGTCTCGACCCACGTCCTCCCCGACGTCGAGTCGATCTGCGACGACATCGTCGTCCTCTCGCAGGGGCGCATCTGCCTGACCGGGGCGATCGCCGACCTCACCGGCACCGACCGGCCGGAATACCGCCTCGTCGCCGACGGCGACCCGGAGACGCTCTTGGCGAGCCTCGCCCGGCACGGGCTCGTGGCACGGACGGCCGACGAGCCGACCGGGATCGAGCTGCGGGTCGACGCGACGCGCCCGGAGCGCCTCGGAGCGGTCTGGGAAGCGGCCCGCGACGCGGCGACACGGGTCAGGCAGTTCGAGCCGGTGCGGCGGCCGCTCGAGGAGGTGTTCGTGGCAGCACTCCGGGAGGCCGATCATGCCGCTCCATGACGTCGGCTACCGCCCGTGGCGCGGCCGAGTGGCGACCGGTTCGGCCGCCGGGGTGATCGCCCTGACGGGCATCAAGCTGGCCTGGAAGAGCCGCTGGCTGAGGCGCGCGGTGCTGTTCGCCTGGACGCCCGGCATCGTGTTCGCGTTCGCGTTCTTCGCCTTCGAGCAGGCCGTCGAGGACGGCCTCCTCGGGCCGATGCGTCCCCGGCTGCGGCTCGACCAGGCGATCGACAACATCGGCGCCCTCGGCACCGTGATCGCCAACGCCCTCGGCGGCCGCCCCTCGGCCGACGGCCCCACGACCGACGAGCTCCGCCACATCGTCTGGTCGCGGCTGCTGCTGGCGTTCATGCGCGCCCCGCAGGCGCTGCTCCTGGCGATCGTGGTCGGGCTGGTGGCCCCGGCGTTGGTTTCGCGCGACCTGCGTGCCAAGGCCTGGCTGGTGTACTTCACCCGGCCGGTCCGGGAGATCGACTACATCGTCGGAAAACTCGTCGTCCTCGCCATGCTCGTGGCGGCGATCACGATGCTGCCGGCCTTGGCGCTGTGGGTGCTCGGCGTCCTCGTCAGCCCCAGCCTCCAGGTCGTGCTGACGACCTGGGACTTGCCGCTGCGGATCGTCGTCTCGGCGCTGACCCTCGCGCTGCCGACGGTGTTGATGGCCTTGGCCTACTCGTCGCTGACGCTGGAGAGCCGGATCGCCAGCTTCGCCTGGTTCGCCACCTGGGGTGCCTGCTGGGTCGCCCACGGAGCCCTCACCACCGCCGACATGATGGCCGCCGAAGCGGTCGACCGGGTGGAAGCGTCCGCGTACTCCACGGCCATGCCCCTCGACGACGACCTGGAACAGCGGTCTTTCCCGGGCCGCGCACCGCCGCGCCGGCGGCCACCGCCCGAGCCGTTGCAGTGGTTGCGGCGTGCCGGCGGGATCGACGCCCGGCCCGACCGCTGGGCGTGGCTGTCCCCGTACCATGCCCTGGGCGTGGTCCAGGCGGCGGTGTTCGGGATCGAACGCCGGCCGGACGTGATCATTCCCCCGGTCCTGTCGCTGTCGGTGCTGTCCCTCGTCGCCGGCGCGGTGCTCGTCAACAGGGTCGGGGCTCCGGCGCGCGTCTGACAGACCCCCACTGCGATCGCCGGCCCGGCGCCGGAAGCCCAGCCACCCGCGGTCCCGACCGATGCTCCACTTCAACCACGTCACCAAGCTCTACGGGACGGTGATCGGCGTCAACGACGTGACCGTCGACCTCGGCCAGGGGGCCCACGGCCTCCTCGGGCCCAACGGCGCGGGGAAAACCACGTTCATCGGCCTGGTGACCGGCCAACTCCGGCCGTCGATGGGCCGGGTCGAGGTGTTCGGCGAAGCGCCGTTCAACAACGACCGGGTCCTCCGCCGCATCGGCTACTGCCCCGCCTCCGACATCACCGAGCGCCGGGCGACGCCACTGGAGTGGGTCCGGTACCTTCTCCGGCTCTCCGGGTTCTCGGTTGCCGACGCCGCGATCCGCGCGGAGCGGACACTGGCGCGGGTCGGGCTCCGCGAGGCGGCCGGACGGCCGCTGGGGACGCTCTCCAAGGGGATGCGGCAGCGCGCCAAGCTCGCCGGCGCGATCGCCCACGAGCCCGATCTGCTCGTCCTCGACGAGCCGTTCGTCGGCCTCGATCCCGTCGCCCGCCACGATCTGGTCGCGCTGGTCCGTGACTGGGCACTGGAGCGGTCGCTGCTGGTGGCCAGCCACCTGCTCCACGAGATCGAGGCCCTCCATGCCGGCCTGGCGGTGATCCTCGGCGGGAGGATGGTGGCCAGCGGATCGGTCGCCGAGATCGCGGCGCTGGTCGATTCGCTGCCGATCGAGCTGGTCGTGCATTGCGACGACCCCCGGCGACTCGCCGCGCGGCTCGTCGGCCTCGACGCCTGCTCCGGGCTGCGGCTCGAAGACTCGGGGGCGATCACGATCTCCACGCGGGCCCCCGACATCGTCAGCGCGGCGGTCGCCGCCGCCACCGCCGACGGGATCGCGGTGGCATCGCTCGTCCCCGCCGACAGGTCGCTCGAGGGCCTGTTCTCGCGCCTCGTGCAACTCCACCGGGGTACTGCCTCGTCATGAACGGCTGGCGCGACACGCTCGATGCCACGCTCGCCGTCGCCGGCTTCCAGCTGGCGCGGCTGCGGACGGCGCCCCGTCTGGCGCTGGCGGCGCTGGGCGTGGCCTTTCCGGCGCTGGTGGTCCTCGCGGTCCGCCGCGCGGTGCGCGTCGATCCCGACCGCGACGTCTGGGCGGTGCTGCTCTATGCGTTGGTGCCGGAAGCGGTCTGCATGCTGGGGTTGCTGGTGACGATGTGCCCGGCGGTCGCCGACGAGCTGGAGCGCGGCACCTGGGTCCACGTCGCCACCCGTCCCGGTGGCCGCCGGGCGCTGGTCCTGGGCACGTTTGTCGCCTCGGTCGTGTGGACCTCGACGATCGGCGTGCTGGCGCTGGTGGTGGCGGTCATCGTCGGCGGGATGAGCGAGCCGCTCGGGCTGATCCTGGTGTTCACCGGGTTGGTCGTGGTCTCGAGCGTCGGGCGCGGGGCGCTGTTCGCGCTGCCGGCGGTGGTGATGCCCAGCCGGGCGCTGGTCGCCAGCGTCGGCGTGGCGGTGGTCGTCGAGTACCTCGCCGGGTTCCTCCCCGCGATCGTCAACCAGGCGACCGTCAGCCTCCGGCTGCGCAGCCTGCTGGTCCAGGGGTTGGACTGGCAGAAGAAGATCCCCGCCCAGCTGAAGCTGATCGTCGATCCGCAGCCGGCGTGGGTCCAGTGCGGCGCGGTGGTCGTCCTCGCCGTCGTCCTCCTCACCGTGGCGATCGTTATCCTTGAGCGCCGGCAGTTTCCGCCGAGCGAGGAGGGGTAGCGTGATCGTGGTCCGCGACCTGGTGAAGCACTACCGCTCCGGCGACGGCAGCGTCGTCCGCGCCGTCGACGGCGTCTCGTTCGCCGTCGAGCCCGGCGAGATGGTCGGCCTGCTGGGGGCCAACGGGGCCGGCAAGACGACGACCCTCCGCGTGCTGGCGACGCTCCTGACGCCGACGGCGGGCACGGCCTCCGTCGCCGGCTGCGATGCCAGCGCCGACCCGGTCGCCGTGCGCCGTCGACTGGGCTACGTCTCCGCCACCACCGGCGTCCCGGATCGGCTCTCGCCGCGCGAGATCTTCGGCTCGTTCGGCCGTCTCCACGGGCTCGATGGTGCGGCGCTGGCCGACCGGGTCGACCGGCTCGTCGCCGCCCTCGGGCTCGGCTCCTGCGCCGATCGGCCGGCCGGCCGGCTGTCGTCGGGGCAGCGGCAGCGTGTCTCGGTCGGCCGGGCGCTGGTCCACGACCCGCCGGCCCTGGTCCTCGACGAACCGACCAGCGCCCTCGACGTGATCGGGGCCCGCGACCTGCTCGACATCCTCACCGGACTGCGCGACGCCGGTCACGCGATCCTCGTCTCCACCCACCGGCTCCACGAGATCGAACGGCGCTGCGACCGGTTCGTGGTGATCCACGGCGGCCGGGTGGTGGCGGCGGGCACCCGCGACGAGCTCGTCGGCCCGGGGGGCGACCTCGAACAGGCGTTCTTCGCCGCCGTCTCCGGCGCGGAGGCGCGATGACCGACCCGATCCCGCCGGCCGCCGCCCCGCCCGCCCCCCCGGGGCGCTTCACCGCCGCCCTGGCGATCGCGCGCCGCGACCTGGTGGAGTTCGTCCGCGACCGCCGGACGCTGTTCGTGACGCTGTTGTTGCCGATGGTCACCTACCCGATCGTCGCGCTGGCCAGCGCCCTCGGCCTGCGGACAGTGGTTGCCGACATCGAATCGCAGGCGGCGACCGCGACCCTCGCCGTCGCCGTCACCGGCGCCGAGGCCCTGCCCTTCGCCGAGCGACTCCGCGCCGTGGCAGCGTCGCCCCCGCGCGGCGGCCCGGCGGCGGCCGACTGGCCGGCGGGCTTCGAGATCGAACCGCTCCCCGATCCGGTCGCCAATCGCGCCTTGGCCAGCGGCGCGGCCGACGTGGCCGTCGACGCCCCGGCGGGAACGCTCGCCGCCCTCGACGGCGACGGCACGGCCACCGTGACCGCCCGGCTGTCGACCTCGCGCGACGCCGAACCCGGAGCCGCCCGGCTCTGGGAGGCGCTGGTCGCCAACGTCGCGGCCGACACGCTCGCGCGCCGCGCCCGGGGCGCCGGCTTGCCGCGCGCGTTCCTCGAACCGCTCCGTGTGACGTTCCCCGACGGGCCGGCGGCCGCCCCCGTCGCCCCGAGCATCGGCCCGACGCTGGTCGGATCGGTGCTCGTGCTGCTGGCGGTGCTGACGCTCACCGGGGCGTTCTATCCGGCGATCGACGCGATCGCCGGCGAGAAGGAGCGCGGCACGATCGAGACGTTGCTGATGGCACCCTGCAGCACGCTCCAGATCGTCCTCGGCAAGTTCCTCGCCGTGTTCGCGATCACGCTGGCGACGTTGGCGGCCAACGTCCTCTCGATCGCGGCGACCGGTGCCGCGGCGGTGCGGATGCTGCCGGCGGGGATGAGCATGGAGATCGCCCACCCGTCGGCCGGCAGCCTGGCGACCCTCGTCGCCTTCGTCGGCCTGGCGGCGATCGCCGCGGCGACCTGCCTGGCGGTGACGACCGCCTCGAAGAGCGGCAAGGAGGCACAGAACACGCTCACGCCGGTGATCCTCCTGGTCAGTGCCCTGGCCGGGACGGCGCTGCTGCCGGGGCTGCGCGGCAAGGCCTGGCTGGCGGCGGTGCCGTTTGCCGGGCAGATCGTCGTCTCGCGGTTGGCACTGGTCGGTCCGGAGGGGCCGGGGCCGGGGCTGCCGGTGCCGGTGCTGGTGGCGCTGTCGCTGGCGTCGGCGGGTGCGCTGACGGCGCTGCTCCTCCAGGGCACGGCCCTGCTGCTGGCCGACGAAGACATCCTCTTCCGCGGTCCCGACGCGGCACCGCACGGACTGGCGCGGCCGGCCCGGCGGAAGGTCCCGAGCGTGGCCCAGGGAGCGATTCCGGTGGTCGCGGGGCTGGCGCTGGTGTGGTATCTCCAGGGGCTCGCGCCGGGTGATCTGCGCCTCTCGATCCCGCTGCACCAGGGGATCGCGGTGATCCTGCCGTTGGTGGCGATGCTCGCCTGGCAACGGGTCGACACGCGCACCACCCTCGGGCTCTCCTCCCCCGCACGCGGGCCGCGCGGCGCCGTCACGCTCGTGGGCGCGGGGCTGATCGGCGCCGGGTTGTTCTTCCTGTCGGCGGCGCTGCTTTTGGCTCTCGGCGGCGGCGACGGCTCGCCCGCCGTCCGCGACCTCACGCGCCGGCTGCTCGACCTTCTCGGGAACACGCCCTGGTGGCTTTCCGCGGTGCTGATGGTGCTGCTCCCCGCCGTCGCCGAGGAAACGCTGTACCGCGGCTGGGTGCTCGCCGCGTTCGCCGGCGTGTCCCCGTCGCGTGGCCGGGCGGTGGCGGCGGTGGCGGCGCAGGCGGCGGTGTTCGCGCTGGCCCATCTCCTCCCCGAACGGATGCCGGCGACCTTCGCCCTGGGATTGGCGACCGGCGCGCTGCGGGTGCTGACCGGCAGCATCCTGCCGTCGATCGTCCTCCACGCCGTCCACAATGCCGTGCCGCTGGTGCTCGTCGCCATGGCCGGTGGCCCGGGTGGCGAACAGCTGGCGGAGATCGCCACGGGGGGAGCGACGCGCCTTCCGCCGGCCGTCGTCGCCGCCGCGGCGCTGGCCGTCGCCGTCGGGGCGGGGTTGGTCGGATTCGCGGCGCGTCGTGGGGATCGAGGCCGCTCCGCGGTGCGCTGAAGCGCGTGCGACCGGCCGATCACTCGCCGCTCCGCCCGAGCGCCCGGCGCAGCGCCGCCTCGAACTCGCCTTCGAACAGCGCGGCACCGTGCTCGTTGAAGTGACCGCGGTCGTCGTAGATGTAGCGCCCTGCGTCGTCGACCACACGCAGCACGCCGTCCGGGCCGACGACCATGCTGCCGACGTCGATCACCTCGACGGTGGTCGACCGCTCGGCCATCACCCAGCCGTCGACGCGCTCGCGCCGCTGCCGGGCCGGAGGCTCCTCGCGATACGGAGGCCGGCTCCCGGCACAGATCGCCTCGCGCGTCGCCGTGCCGGGGGCGAACGGCGTGTCGGTCGTGACCACCAGCGCCGGCGCCAGCGTGCCCATCGTGGCGATGGCGCTCGCCACCGGCTCGCGCTCCATCCGGCCCCGCAGCCCCCAGAAGCAGGAAAACACGATCGCTTCCGGCCGCAGCTCGTGGAGGGCCGCGAGCGACCGTTCCCACAGCTCCGGTGACGGATCACTGCGGTTGGGGATCGGCTGCCGGCCCGAGACACTGAGGACGACCAGCCGGCAACCGAGCCTGGTGCAGACGCGCTCGAGCGTGCCCAGGTACTGGTTGGCCAGGCTGTCGCCGACCAGCGCGACGGTCCCGCGCGTGCCGCTGCGGTTGAGCACCAGGCCGCCGGAGGCGACGGCGGCGAGCGATGCTCCCGGTGGGGCGTGGCGCGTGCGGAGCGTGAGCCCGACGCCGATGGCGATCAGCAGCGACAGCACGAGCATCGTCGCCTCGCTGCGCGTGGTCCGCGCGTCGAGCAGCCGGGATCGGGCCGGGGCTTCGACGACCGCGTGGAGGACCAGCGTGGCGATCACGATGAGGACGATCTTCACCGGCAGGCGCGACCACTCGTTCGCGGCAAACCCGGCGTAGTCGACGAGCGAGCAGACCGGCCAGTGGGTCAGGTAGAGGGAGTAGGAGAGCTTGCCGACGAGGACCATCGGTCCCCGGCCGAGCCAGTGCCACGTGCCGGCGTCGCGGTCGAGCGCCGTCGCAGCGATCAGGGCGACCGTCGCCACGACCGGCACGAGAGCGACCCAGCCGGGGAACCCCGTCGACTCGTCGATCACGGTGATCGAGCCGGCCAGCCCCGCCGTGCCCGTCCAGCGCAGCCCCCGCGCCCACCCGGGACGGGCCCCCGGCATGCCGCGCCACACCCATGCTCCGAGCAGTCCACCGGCGAGCAGTTCCCAGGCGCGGAACGGCAGCAGGTAGAAGGCCGGCGTCGGCAGCCGCGGCGTGGCGGCGATGCCGGCGACGAGGCTCGCCCCGCACGCCGCCGCGAGGACGACGCCCACGGTGCGGGCCGAGCGGCGTTACGCCTGGCGCAGGACGAGCGGATAGAGGAGGTAGAACTGCTCTTCGAGCGACAATGACCAGCAGTGGAGGAACGGCTGCGACAGCGGGCTGGTCTCGAAATAGTTTCCCTGCAGGCAGAGCTTGACGTTCATCAGTGACGTGATGCTCGTCACGAACGCCAGACCGGCCGCACCGCGGTGCTTGGAGTCGTAGACGAAGCGCGCGGCCAGGAGCGTCGCGAAGCCGACGAACGTCAGCGCCGGCACGATCCGGGCGACGCGCCGGTAATAGAAACTCCAGAGGCGGAAGCTGCCCTGGTCGAATTGCTCGAGGAGGATCCTCGTGATCAGGTAGCCCGAGATCACGAAAAAGATGTCGACGCCGGTGAACCCTCCCGGCAGCCAGCGCGGGAGAAGGTGGTAGACGAGCACGGCGAGCACCGCGATGGCGCGGAGACCGTCGAGCGACGGTTCATAGCTGATCGCGGAGCGGCTCATGGGGCCATCGGCAGCTGCGGCGGCGGAGTGGTGGCGAGTGTAGCCGTCGCCCGTGAACGCCGCCGGCGACCGTCCCCCCGGGGGTCGGGAGCCTGGACCGGCCGTCACCCGAACAGGGAAACGACGGGGGTCGCCGGCACGACTCCGGTGAGCCGGGTGTCGAGCCCCTCGTGGGGCACGGAGAACCGGGCATGGTCGATGCCCAGCAGCCACAGCATCGTGGCGTGCAGGTCACGGACGTGGACGACGTCGGTGACCGCGCGGTAGCCGAAGTCGTCGGTCGCCCCGTGGGTCACACCACCGCGGATCCCGCCGCCGGCCAGCACCATGCTGAACCCCTTCACGTGATGATCGCGCCCGACCGGCCCCTTGTTGGCCTGCGCCATCGGCGTCCGGCCGAACTCGCCGCCGACGACGACGAGCGTCTCGTCGAGGAGGCCGCGGCGGGCGAGGTCGGCCACCAGCGCGGCGACGGCGCGGTCGGTGGGGGGGCAGATCTCGGCCATGTAGGCGTCGATCCGGTCGTGGTGGTCCCAGTCGGAATGGTAGAGCTGCACGAACCGCACCCCGCGCTCGACCAACCGGCGCGCCATCAGGCAGTTGGTGCCGATCGTCGCCCGTCCCGGCTCGGCGCCGTAGAGGGCCAGCGTCTCCGGCGACTCGTCGGCGAGGTCGGCGAGGGCCGGCACGGCGGTCTGCATCCGGAAGGCGAGCTCGTACTGCGCGATCCGCGTGGCGATCTCGGGGTCGGTTCCGGTGCCGGCGGCGATCCGGTCGAGCGCCTGCACCGTGCGGACCACGTCGGCCTGGTGACCGGTGCCGACTCCCGGCGGGCTGGCCGCGTAGTGAACCGGCGGGCCCGCCGTGCCGAACTCCACCCCCTGGCAGGCGCCGGGGAGGAATCCCGAGTGCCACTGCCGCGCCGCGATCGGCTGGGGATTGCGCCCCAGCCGGCTGGTGAGGACGACGAATCCGGGCAGGTCGTCGGCGGCGCTCCCCAGGCCGTAGGTCACCCACGCCCCCATGCTCGGCCGGCCGGACAGCGCGGTGCCGCAGTTCATGAAGGTGTGGGCGGGATCGTGGTTGATCTGCTCGGTGACCAGCGAGCGCACGATCGCCAGCCGGTCGGCCTGGGCACCGAGCCGCGGAAAATGGTCGCTGATCTCGGCGCCGCACGCGCCGTAGCGCCGGAAACCCGCGCGCGGCCCGAGGCAGACGAGCTTCTGCCCCTGGAGCTGCGCGATCGGTTGGCCGGCGGTGATGCTCTCGGGCATCGGTTCGCCGTCGCGGGCGGCGAGCGTGGGCTTGTGGTCGAACGACTCGAGGTGGCTCGGACCACCGGCGAGGCAGACGAAGATCACCGCCCGGGCGCGGGGCGGGTGGTGCGGCAGCCCCGGCAGCGGGTCGCGCCCCGGGGCCGCCGGTGCCGGCCGCGCCCCGAGAAGCCCCAGCGCCGCCGCCCCGAGGGCGAGCCCCTGATCGCGGAGGAAGGTGCGGCGGTGGATCGCGAGGAGCTCGGGAGTCACTGGCGGCTCGTCGTTTCGTGGAGGTTGAGGACCACACGGGCGGCGGCGGTCCAGGCGGCGTGTTCGCCGGGCGGGAGCGCGTCGTCGCGCGGGGATTCACCGACGGCCACCAGCGCCGCCGCGGCCGGCACGTCGGCCCGGTATTCCTCACGGCGCCGGGCGACGAGGCCGGCGAGCAGCTCCACCTCGGCCGGCAGCGGCGGCCGCGACAGCACGCGGCACCACAGCCATCCGATCCGTTCCGGGTCGGTCGGCCCGGCGTGGCGCAGCACCTCCTCCGCCAGCCGCCGGGCGGCCTCGACGAAGCTCGGGTCGTTGAGGAGCACCAGCGCCGCGCGCGGCGTGCTCGAGCGCGGCCGGGCGACGGTGCACTCCTCGCGCGACGGCGCGTCGAAGGCGGCCAGCTGCGGGTGGAGGAACGTCCGCTGCCAGTGGACGTACACGCCCCGCCGCCATTGCCGCCAGTCGCCGTCGGCGTGGTACTCGCGCTGCGGGAAGTTGAGCAGGCGGTAATGGCCGGCCGGCTGGTAGGGGCGCGAGGTTTCGCCGCCGAGGCGCTCCTCGAGGAGGCCACTGACCGCCAGGAGCGTGTCGCGGACGTGCTCGGCGGGCAGCCGCCAGCGCCCCTGGCGGGCGAGGAGCCGGTTGTCGGGATCGGCGGCGAGCTGCGCTGCCGACGGCTCGCTCGAGCGCCGGTAGGCACGGCTGGTGAGGATCGTGCGGAGGAGCCGGCGCAGGCTCCAGCCGCCGTCGAGCAGCTCGAGGGCCACGCCGTCGAGGATCTCGGGGTGGTCGGGGGGCTGCCCCTGGGCGCCGAAGTCGCCGGGCGAGCGGCACAGCCCGGTGCCGAAACAGATCGCCCAGACGCGGTTGGCGATCACCCGCGCCGTCATCTCCCCCTGCCCCCCGGCCGCGACGGGAGTCACGAGCCACCGCGCCAGTTCGAGCCGGCCGGCGCGGCCGGCGGGATCCAACCGGCCGTGGCGCGTGGGAACGGCCGGGGCCACCGGCGCCCCGGAGTCGTCGAGCCAGTTGCCGCGGGGGAGGATCCGCACCTCGCGCGGCTCGGCCAGGGCGCGGGTGACCATCACCCCTTCTTCGAGCGCCGCGCGCCTGGCCGCGAGCCGCTCGCGCTCGATCCGCAGGGCCACCGTCTCGTCGGCCTCGGCAACCTCGGGCGCGGCCCACGGCGGCAGCACCAGTGCCGGCAGCCGGCGGTCGAGGATGGCGAGACGCCCGTCGATCGCCGCCGCCTCGTCGCGCGCGAAGGGGGGCACGACGCGCCGCTCCGGACGGCGCCGCGTCGGCAGGTCGTTGGAGCCGTCCTTGAAGTGGGCCTCGTCGTCGACGTCGGCGAAGAACGCCGCCAGGGCGTGGAAGTCGTGGGCCGTGAACGGATCGAACTTATGGTCGTGGCACTGGGCGCAGCCGATCGTCGCCGCCATCCACACCACCGACAGGTTCCGCACCCGGTCGGCCTGGTAGATCGCCCGGTACTCGCGCGCCTGGACCCCCCCTTCGTGACTCGTCTGCAGGAGGCGGTTGTAACAGCTCGCGAGGTCGCGATCGTCGGGGTGCTCGCCGGGGCCGGGCTCGGTGAGATCGCCGGCCAGCTGGAGGATCGTGAACCGGTCGAAGGGCAGATCGTCGAGGAACGCCTTGATGACCCAGTCGCGGTACGGCGCGGCGCGCTGGTCCTGGTCGCCGTGGTAGCCGACGGTGTCGGCGTAGCGGACCTGGTCGAGCCACCAGGTCGCCATCCGTTCGGCGTGCCGAGGACTGGCGAGGAGACGGTCGACGAGCCGCTCCCAGCGGTCGGGGCGCCCGTCGGCGAGGTACGCGGTGACCTCGTCGGGCGTCGGCGGGATGCCGGTGAGATCGAGGTGCACGCGGCGCACGAGCGTGACGGGATCGGCCGGTGGCGCGGCGCCGAGGCCGGCCGCGGTGAATCGTGCCTCGAGTGCCCGGTCGATCCATCCCGGACCCCCGGCCGGCAGTCCCGGGCGGACCGGGGCCACCAGTCCCCACGGCTCCGCCGCCGGAGCGCCGGCCTCGACCCAGGCGCGGAGCATCTGCCGCTCGGCGGCCGACAAAGGATGCGGTCCGGCCGGCGGCGGCATCATCAGGTCGGGGTCGCTGGCTTCGATCCTCGTCACCAAGGCGCTCGCGCCGGCGTCGCCGGGAACGATCGCGACCGCGCCACTGGCCAGCACGCGCCGCGCCGCGCCGACGTCGTCGAGGCGGAGGCCCGCCTGCCGCGCTTCCCCGTCGGGGCCGTGGCAGGGAAAGCAGCTCCGCGCGAGGATCGGCCGGACGGTGGCCGAGTAGTCGGGAGCACCGGCCGCAACGGCCCGCGCCCCCAGCGCGAGCACCAGCGCGATGACTGTGCCGCGATACCTGTCGGTCATGGCAACCCGCCCGCTCCCTCGCCGGAAGGACTCGCACCCCGTCCCACGCCGCCGCGGGCAGTGTAGCCCCCGCGGGGCGCTGCCCCCCACCGTGGCCCGCCGCGTTGACTGGGTGTGGCCACGACCGTAGATTCCGGGCGGTTTTTCCCGAAATCCCGCACTGTTTCCCCTGCGAAAGGCCCCTTCCACCCCATGGCCACCTCCGGAAAGAAGTCCGCCGCGAAGAAGTCCGCGACCCCTTCCCCCAAGGCTGCCAAGACCGCCCGGGCGGCGAAGCCGGGACGGATGATCTACTACTTCGGGGCGAAGCGCTGCGACGGCGACGGCACGATGAAGCCGCTGCTGGGGGGCAAGGGGGCGAACCTCGCGCAGATGACCAAGATCGGGCTGCCGGTGCCGCCGGGATTCACGATCACCACCGCCGTCTGCATCGACTATTACCACAACCACAAGAAGTTCCCCAAGGGGCTCGAGGAGGAGGTCCACTCCTACGTCCGTCTGCTCGAGAAGGAGTGCGGGAAAAAGTTCGGCGATCCCGTCCATCCGCTGCTGGTGAGCGTCCGCTCCGGCGCCCGCGACAGCATGCCGGGGATGATGGACACGATCCTCAACCTCGGCCTCAACGACCGCTCCGTCGAGGGCCTCGCCAAGGCCACCGGCAACCCGCGCTTCGCCTACGACTCCTACCGCCGCTTCATCCAGATGTACGGCGACGTGGTGATGGGGGTCCAGAAGCGCCACGAGAACGAGCACGATCCGTTCGAGGAGGTGATGGAGCAACTCAAGCACGAGCGCGGCGTCCACGAAGACACCGACCTCTCCGCCGAGGCTCTCCAGGAGTTGATCCGCCGCTACGTCAAGCTGATCCACGAGCGGACGAAGAAGCCGTTTCCGCAGGACCCGTTCGAGCAGCTGATGGGTGCCGTGGGCGCCGTGTTCGGCAGCTGGATGAACGAGCGGGCGATCCTCTACCGCCGCAAGTACAAGATCCCCGACGAGTGGGGCACGGCGGTCAACGTCCAGACGATGGTCTTCGGCAACATGGGCGACGACTGCGCCACCGGCGTGGCCTTCACGCGCGACCCGGCGACCGGCGAGGACGTCTTCTACGGCGAATACCTCGTCAACGCCCAGGGGGAGGACGTCGTCGCCGGGGTGCGCACGCCCAAGCCGGTGGTCGCGATGGCCGACGACCCGGGCTTCGCCGGCACCTACAAGCAGCTCGAGCAGGTCCGGGAGCGGCTCGAGAAGAAGTTCGGCGACGTCCAGGACTTCGAGTTCACCGTCGAGAAGAAGAAGCTCTACATGCTGCAGACGCGGCACGGGAAGCGGACGGCGCTGGCCTACGTGAAGATCGCCCACGACATGGTCAAGCAGAAGCTGATGTCGCCGGAGCACGCGATCCAGTCGGCCGATCCCGATGCCCTGTCACAGCTCCTGGCGCCGATCTTCGACCGGCACGGCTACGAGGCGGCGAAGAAGGCCGGCCGCGTCCTCACCACCGGCCTGCCGGCCGGCCCGGGGGCGGCCACCGGGAAGCTCGTGTTCTCCGCCGTCCGCGCCGAGGAGCTCGCCGGCAAAGGGGAAAAGGTGGTCTTGGCGCGCGTCGAGACGAGCCCCGAGGACCTGCGCGGGATGATCGCCGCCGAGGGGATCCTCACCAGCCGCGGGGGCGTCTCGAGCCACGCGGCCCTCGTCGCCCGGCAGATGGGGAAGGTCTGCGTGGCGGGCGCCGGGGCGCTGGTCATCGACTACGGCAAGGGAACGCTGACCTGCGGAACGACGACGCTCCGCGAGGGGGACGCGATCTCGATCAACGGCAGCACCGGCGAGGTGCTCGCCGGGGCGCTGGCGACCGCCGACAGCGAGCTCAAGCAGGTGCTGATCACGCGGACGATGAAGCCGGAGGACTCGGCCGTCTTCCAGTACTACGACTTCATCATGAGGCTCGCCGACAAGCACCGGAAGCTCGGCCTGCGGACCAACGCCGACACGCCGGAGCAGGTGCGCCACGCGATCGCCTTCGGCGCCGAGGGGATCGGCCTGACGCGGACCGAGCACATGTTCTTCGAGGGGGACCGGATCGACGCGATGCGCGAGATGATCCTCGCCGACGGCGAGCCGGCCCGCCGCGAGGCGCTGGCGAAGCTCCTCCCCTACCAGCGCGACGACTTCGAGGGGATCTTCCGGGCCCTCGAGGGGCGGCCGGCGACGATCCGCTTCCTCGATCCGCCGCTCCACGAATTCGTCCCCCACGACGACAAGGCCCAGGCCGATCTGGCGCGCAAGCTCGGCCTCCCGGTCGAGACGGTCCGCCAGCGCGTCCACGCCCTGCACGAATTCAACCCGATGCTCGGCCACCGCGGCTGCCGCCTCGGGATCAGCTACCCCGAGATCTCCGAGATGCAGGCCCGCGCCGTGTTCGAGGCGGCTGCCAAGGTGCAGAAGGACGGCATCAAGGTGAAGCCGGAGATCATGATCCCGCTGGTCGGCTTCCGGAAGGAGCTCGATCACCAGGTCGAGATCGTCCATCAGGTGGCGGCGGCAGTGATGAAGGAGACGGGTCAGAAGATCAAGTACCTCGTCGGCACGATGATCGAGATCCCGCGCGGCGCGCTGACGGCCGACGAGATCGCCGAGAGTGCCGAGTTTTTCTCGTTCGGCACCAACGACCTGACGCAGACCTGCCTCGGCATGAGCCGCGACGACTCGGCGACGTTCCTTCCCCGCTACACCGAACTGGGGATCGTGAAGGCCAATCCCTTCGCCTCGCTCGACGCCACCGGCGTCGGGCAGCTGATGCGGATCGCCGTCGAGAAGGGGAAGAAGACCCGTCCGGACATCAAGCTGGGGATCTGCGGCGAGCACGGCGGCGATCCCCACTCGGTGGTTTTCTGCCACCACGTCGGGCTCGATTACGTGAGCTGCTCGCCGTTCCGGCTGCCGGTGGCCCGCCTCGCCGCGGCGCAGGCCGCGCTCGGCAAGACGTACTGATTTCAGCGCCTGCGGGGCCTTCCATGGCCCCCGCAGGCTTGCGCAGGCGGTGGGACAGCCGAGGTGTCCCACGCCTGCGGCGGTCGCC